>CAZMUK010000059.1:11825-16711 GCA_964569415.1 uncultured Luteolibacter sp.
CGGAAACCCGGGAGATCATGTCCTATGGTTCCGGGTACGGCGGCAACGCGCTGCTCGGCAAGAAATGCCTCGCTCTGCGCATCGCCTCGAACATCGCGCGCGAGCACCAATGGATGGCGGAACACATGCTGATCCTCGGCATCGAGGACCCGCAAGGTGCCAAGACCTATCTCGCCTGCGCCTTCCCCTCGGCCTGCGGCAAGACCAACCTCGCGATGCTGATCCCGCCCGCGTCCTATCAGAAGGCCGGATGGAAGACCACGATCATCGGCGACGACATCGCCTGGCTGTGGCCGCACAAGGATGGCAAACTCCATGCGATCAATCCGGAGACCGGATACTTCGGCGTGGCCCCCGGAACCTCGTACGCGACCAATCCGCGCGCGATGGACTCGATCCGGGAGAACTGCATCTTCACCAATGTGGGGCTCACCGATGACGGCGATGTGTGGTGGGAAGGAATGGACGGCGACCCCCCCGCCCACGCGATCGATTGGACCGGGCAGGACTGGACCCCCGACTGCGGAAGGGTCTGCGCCCATGCCAACGCCCGCTTCACCGCACCTGCGTCCCAATGCCCGTCGATCGATCCACAATGGCAAAACCCCGACGGGGTTCCCGTCGACGGCATCGTTTTCGGCGGCCGCCGCGCCACCACCATGCCGCTGGTGTTCCAGGCCTTCAACTGGAGCCACGGCGTCTACCTCGGCGCCACGATGGGTTCGGAAATGACTGCCGCCGCCTTCGGCCAGATCGGCAAGGTGCGGCGCGACCCGATGGCGATGCTGCCGTTCTGCGGCTACAACATGGGCGCGTACTTCGCCCACTGGCTGGAAATGCGGCGCTATCTCACCCACCTGCCGCGCTTCTTCCATGTGAACTGGTTCCGCAAGGACGAGCAGGGCGCCTTCCTCTGGCCCGGCTTCGGGGAGAACATGCGGGTGCTGGAATGGATCGTGAAACGCTGCCACGGCGAGGCCGCAGGCCACGAGACCCAGATCGGCTGGATCCCGGCCATCGAGGATTTCAACATCGCCGGCCTCGGGGGATTCGACGAAGCGTCGTTCGACAAGGCGATGGCCTTCCACCGCGCGGAATGGAAGGCGGAACTGGTCAGCCAAGGAGAGTTCTTCATCGATCTCTACGACCACATGCCCAAGGAGCTGATCTTCCAGCGCGAACTGCTGGCCGCCCGTCTTTCCTGAGCACCATCAGGCGCCGGAGCCACACGCAGCCAAGGCGAGACGGATGCCGGCGGCTTTGTGCAGGGTCTCCTCGTACTCCTTGCCGGGATCGGAGTCGGCCACAATGCCGGCACCCACCCGGTAACCGAGCATACCGTGCTCGCGCACCAGCGTGCGGATCGCGATGTTGAACGAACTCTCGCCGTTGTAGCCGAACCAGCCGATCGCACCGCAATACAAGCCACGCGGACGACCCTCGAGGCTGCGGATGATTTCCATCGCCCGCCGCTTGGGCGCCCCGGTGATGCTGCCGCCGGGAAAACACGCGGCCAGCGCAGCGACAGCATCCATGCCCTCGCGCAGGGTGCCGCGCACGGTCGATACGAGGTGATGCACCTGCGCAAGCGACTCGAGCCGGAGCATATCGGCCACCTCCACGCTGCCGTACTCGCAGACCTGTCCGAGATCGTTGCGAAGGAGATCGGTGATCATCACCAACTCGGCGATCTCCTTGGCGGAGGTTTGCAACTCGTAGGCGCAGCGGCGGTCCTCGTCGGGATCCGCGCCGCGGGGCCGGGTGCCCTTGATCGGACGGGTCTCGACGGCCCTGCCGGAAATCCTCAGAAAGCCCTCGGGCGACGAACAGAGCACCTCGCGCCCGCCCATGGACAACCACGCGGCCATCGGCGCCGGCGACGCATCACGCAATGCGAGGTACAAGGCAAACAGCGACCCGCCGGCAAGCTCGGCCTGGAAGCCTTGGGAAAGGTTCACCTGATAAATGTCGCCCGCGGCAATGAAGTCCTTGGCGGCGGACACCATGCGGAGGAATTCGTCGCGCGCCGTGTCGGCACGAAACGGGCCGATGCGGAACGCTTCGTCGGCACTTTCACGCATCCGCGCCGACAACGAACCGCACTCGAACCACTCGCGGTCGGCATGGCTGTACACGAGCATCTCCGGATACTCGCCGAACACGAAGTCCCCCTCGTAGCTCACCCATCCGCACAGGCCCCCGGAAGGAAAACCGCGGTCGGCACCGCCGCCGCAAGCCCCTGCCGCCAGCGCATCGCCGAGTCTCCGCAAATCGCAAGGATCATGGACCGACCCTTCCAGAACCCGCACCGGATCGGCCGCGATCACCGATACCGGTGGCGGACCCCCGGAAGGCGGATGGCCCGCCGTATCAAAGAACACCAGGCCGGGCAGGTGACGCAGATGCGCCGCCACCTCGGAGGGGGCAAGGCCGCCCATCGCGACCGGGCGGATCCGGATGCTGCCGCGGACGCGCTCCATGAAACGCTGATTTGATATCAATTCAACTCAGGCCCGCTCCCGGTGCAGCGGGGGATGCGCCCCCGCCTGCCTCTTGCGCAAGGGCAGGAAAGGCCCGGTCAGGCTTTCCATCAGGTCAAACACCCCGTCGAAATCCTCCCGGCGGTCGGATTCCTGGCGGCCGAACACCTGCTCGTCGATCAGGTGGAACACCATGTCGCCGACATCCCTGCCGCTGCGCACGCCCCATTCCTCCATCAAGGTCGATGCCATCGGACCGAACTCGGCAAGAGCATGGTCCCGGAAACCCGCGAGCAACTCGGGACCGGTGACATGCTTGCCGTGACCACCATTGCGGTCCTTCACCTTGCCGATGGTGTGGTCCAGAGCCTCCTTGAGAAACAGGTAGGCCTGACCGTCGAAACGCCTGTCCCGTTGCAGGATGGAAATCACCGCCTGTTCGAATCCGACCGGATGCATGGGGCAACCCTGAAGCAAGGTCCGGACCATGTCAAAAGGGATCCGCGGATCAGCCGTTTCCCAGCCGATCGACAAATTCGTCAAGCAGGGCCCGGAGTCGTGTTTCCGGGGCGATTGCCGCAGGTTGGTCGAAGCCGATCCAGATGGCGGTGGCCCCTGAGGGGCCCACCCGTAGGACCCACGCGTCCCGCTCGGAGCCGGTCGCACCCGTGAAGCAGCGCGTGCCTTCGCGGCGGGAAAGGACCGACAACGCTTCGCGCGCTGCCTGCTTGTCGATTGCCGGGGTCGCTGACGGGCTGGCGCGGTGGAGCAGGGTTCCCTTGGCATCGCGGATCTCCCGGATCAGGAAGGATTCGTTGCGTTCCCCCTTGTTCGACAGGGTTGCGAGACCTACCGACATTTCCAAGGGGGTGGCCGCCACCGCACCGCGGAAAAGGTCCTCGGTGACCACGAAGGGGCCCTCGATGCCGCAGCGCTTGGCGATGCGCTCCACTTCGGCCGGGCCGATCTGCCGCCCCGTCTGGACCGGCCGCCCCGCGAGCACGAGTTTGCCGCGCTCGGCGGCAGCGGCGGCGATGAAGGGCTCGAAGGCCGAGCCCAGATCACGGGTTGAGCGGGTGCGGTCGTATCGCGAATGCCCGAAATCCCTGCCGCCGATCAGCGCGAGGATTCCTCCGCTGTTCGACTCGGTTGTCACGGCTGCATACTGCACATAGCGGGGTTCGCCGCCCGGTTCGTGTGCTTTCAAGGGAGGATGCGCCCAGTCCCTCTCCGCTTCGAGCTTCGACACCGCGCGGTTGAGCTCATCCTCGAGTCTCCGCTGCCATCCGGCGTCGAGGGTGGTATGCACCCGCAGCCCGTCGATGCGGATCGACTCGTCATCCAGCAGGAGGTCGAGTTCGCGTCGCGCCGCCTGCAGCACATAGGATGTCTGGCCGCCGCGATCCTGCTCCTCGGCGAGTCGCAAGGGACGGGCCGCGATCTCCTCCGCCTCCGCGGCGCCGAGAAACCCCATTTGTCGCATCCGCTCGAGCGTCTGCCTCCGTTGCTCGAGGGCCTTCTCCCGGTTGCGAAGCGGCGAGAACGCATGCGGCCCGCGGATGATGCCGACAATCAGCGCGCATTCCCCTTCGTCGAGTTGCCTCGCCGGTTTTCCGAAATAGGTTTTCGCCGCCTGCTCGATGCCATCGGCTCCGGCTCCGAAGTAGATGCGGTTGAGGTAGTGGGTTAGGATCTCGTCCTTGGTGTAGTGCGATTCAATGCGGAGCGTCAGCGCGGTTTCCAGAAACTTGCGGTGCAGTGATTTCCCCCGCAGTTGGTAGGTGTTGCGGGCGAGTTGCATGGTGAGGGTGGACGCCCCTTGGGTGAAGGCTCCGTCCTTGGCATTGCGCAGCACCGCACGCGCCACACCGCGGAGGTCGACCCCATGATGGGTGAAGAACCGCGCGTCCTCGCGGGCCAAGAGGGATTTGACCAGGAAATCCGGGATGTCCCCGCGCTGTGCCGCCTTTCCGCCCGAACCAATGGCCGAAATTTCCCGCCCATTGCGATCAAGGAAGATGGCACCGGTGGCCGGGCGCGATACTTCCCCGATATCAAAACGCATCGCCTGTAGGAAGTAGGCGAAGACGATTGCCGATCCCACCAAGGCCGCGGCGATGGTGATGCGGAAAGCATGGACCGCGGGGCGATGCAGGCGTAGCGGCAGCAAGCGACGCCACCACGAGGGCGCTTCCTGCGGACGCCAGTCGTTCATGGCGGCAAGTGTCGCGCGGCATGACGCATTTTCAAGGAAAGGCGATCCGAGTCAGGCAATTCCAAGTGGCAAGGGCCCGGCCAAGCCATCGCACCGAGGCCCGCGACCGATTTCTCCGCATCATTCCACACCCTTTCTCAAATCCCGCACGGTCCAGACGAGGCGGGCCATCGGGGAAGCGGCGCCGCGCA
>CAZMUK010000060.1:0-16650 GCA_964569415.1 uncultured Luteolibacter sp.
CGTCATCGAGATGAACCCGCGCGTCTCGCGCTCCTCGGCGCTCGCCTCCAAGGCCACCGGCTTCCCGATCGCCAAGATCGCGGCGAAGCTGGCGGTGGGCTACACGCTCGACGAACTGCCCAACGACATCACCCGCGAGACACCGGCCTCGTTCGAACCGGTGATCGACTATGTGGTCACCAAAGTCCCGCGCTTTACCTTCGAAAAATTTCCCACCGCCAACCCGGTGCTCACCACCTCGATGAAATCGGTAGGCGAGGCCATGGCCATCGGCCGCACCTTCCGCGAAAGCATGCAGAAATGCCTCCGCTCGCTGGAAACCGGCCGCTGGGGATTCGGCTTCGACAGCAAGGAACCGAAAAACCCCTCCCGCGAGGAAATCACCCGCAAACTCCAGATCCCCAACGCGGAACGGATCTTCTGGCTCCAAACGGCTTTCACCAACGGGTGGTCGGTCGAGGAAGTGCGCGAGGCAACCGGGATCGACCCGTGGTTCCTCCACCACCTGCGCGACATCGCACAGGAAGGCATGCGCATGGGGGAGGAACCCTCCCGGGGAGAGTCCCCCGCCCGGCTTCGCGAACTCAAGCGTCTGGGTTTTTCCGACCGCCAGATCGCCAAGGCCTGGAACAAGAGCGAGGACGAGGTGCGCGCGCTGCGCAAGCAACGGGGCGTGGTGCCGGCATACCGGCTGGTCGACACCTGCGCCGCGGAGTTCGAGGCACGCACCCCCTACTACTACTCGGGCTACGGCGATGAGAACGAGGCACGCTCCTCGGACAAACCCCGCATCGTCATCCTCGGTGGCGGACCCAACCGGATCGGACAAGGCATCGAGTTCGATTACTGCTGCGTCCACGCGGCCTTCGCGGTGCGCGAGCTGGGCTTTGAAGCGGTGATGGTGAACTCAAACCCGGAAACGGTGTCGACCGACTACGATACCTCCGACCGCCTCTTCTTCGAACCGCTCACCCTCGAGGATGTGCTCAACATCTGTGACGAGGTGCAACCTCAGGGCGTGATCGTCCAGTTCGGCGGGCAGACGCCCCTCAATCTCGCGGCGGATCTCGCCCGCCACGGGGTCCCGGTGATCGGAACCTCGCCGCGATCGATCGAGTTGGCCGAGGACCGCAAGCATTTCTCCGCCCTGCTCGACCGCCTCGGCCTGCGGCAAGCGGATGCAGGCACCGCCTCGGACGAGGCCGGAGCCTTGGCAGTGGCCAACCGTATCGGCTACCCGGTGCTGGTGCGCCCATCCTTCGTGCTCGGCGGTCGTGCAATGATGATCGTCTACGACGACGCCGAACTCTCGACCTACATGCGCGAGGCGGTCACCGCATCGACCGAACGGCCGGTGCTCGTGGACCGCTTCCTCGACAACGCCACCGAGGTGGATGTGGACTGCATCTCCGACGGGGAAACCACCGTGGTCGGCGCGATCATGGAACACATCGAGCAGGCCGGGATCCACTCGGGCGACTCGGCATGCGCCATCCCCGCCTTCTCCCTCGACGAGGTGGTCAAACAGGAAATCATCCGTGCCGCAAAGGATCTCGCGCGCGAGCTCGAGGTCCGCGGACTGATGAACATCCAGTTCGCCGTGAAGGACGGTCTCCTCTATGTGATCGAGGTCAATCCGCGCGCCTCGCGCACCGTCCCCTTCGTATCCAAGGCCACCGGCGTCCCGCTCGCGAAACTCGCGGCCAAGGTGATGCTCGGGCACAAGCTCGCCGACCTCGGATTCACCGAAACGGTCCTGCCCGCGCATTTCTCGGTAAAGGAAGCGGTCTTCCCCTGGAACCGCTTCCCCGGCATCGACATCGTGCTCGGCCCGGAAATGAAGTCGACCGGAGAGGTGATGGGGATCGATGCCGATTGGGGCATGGCCTACGCCAAGGCCCAAGCCTCCGCCTTCAACCCGCTGCCGCAGTCGGGCAATGTGTTTCTCTCGGTGGCCGACCGCGACAAGCCGCGCGCCGTGGCGGTGGCGAGGGACCTGGTGGCGATGGGATTCCGGATCTTTTCCACCGGCGGCACCCACGCGCTGCTCAACGAGGAAGGCATTCCCTGCACCCGGTTGTTCAAACTGGTCGAACAGGCACGGCCGAATGTGCTCGATATGATGAAGAACGGGGAAATCCAGTTCATCATCAACACGCCGAGCGGACACGAGGCCCATGCCGACGAGATCACGATCCGCTCCACCGCCGTCTCCCAGAAAATTTCCCACGCGACCAATCTCTCGGCCGCGGAGGCCGCCGTCCGCGCGATCCGGTCGCTCAAGAGCCGCCCGCTCGAAGTACGCAGCCTCCAAGAGTACCACCCCTGAGGAATCTGCGAATTCTCCGCAAGCGATGCAGCAAGGCCGCAGGCGGATCAGGCCGGAATCAGTCCCTTGACCGCGTCCCGCTCCTCCTTGAGCTCGGCGATCGAGGCGTCGATCTTGCCACGGCTGAACGCATCGACCGGAAGCCCTTGCACCACCTCCCATTTTCCGTCGGAGACGGTGCGGATCGGCATGGAGGCGATGAGGCCTTTCTCGATTCCGTAGGACCCGTCCGAGCAGACCGCCACCGAGTGCCAGTCGCCGGCGGGGGTCGGCGTGATGAGGCTCTTGACGGTATCGATCGCCGCGTTGGCGGCGGACGCCGCGGAGGAGGCGCCGCGGGCCTTGATGATCGCCGCGCCGCGCTGCTGCACGGTGCTGATGAACTCGCCCTTGAGCCACTCGACATGCGAAATGACATCGGTCACCGGTCTGCCGTGGATCTTGGCATTGGTGAAATCCGGATACTGGGTCGCGGAATGGTTGCCCCAGATGCACAGGTTGGTGACCTTCGAAACATGGACACTGGCCTTGGCGGCGAGCTGGCTCTTGGCGCGGTTTTCATCGAGGCGGGTCATCGCGAAAAACCGGTCGCGCGGCACTCCCTCGGCATTGTTCATTGCGATCAGGCAGTTGGTGTTGCAGGGATTTCCCACCACCAGCACGCGCACATCATTGGCTGCGTTGCGGGCGATCGCTTTGCCTTGGCCGGTGAAGATCTTGCCGTTGATGCCGAGCAGGTCGCCGCGCTCCATTCCCGCCTTGCGCGGCACCGAGCCGACGAGCAGGGCCCAGTTGGTTCCCTTGAACCCGTCGTTGAGGTCCGAGGTACCCGTGACACTCTGCAGCAAGGGAAAGGCGCAGTCATCGAGTTCCATCATCACCCCCTGCAGGGCGGCCATTCCGGGCTCGATCTCAATGAGGCGGAGGCTCACCGGTTGGTCCGGGCCGAACACGGAACCGGATGCAATGCGAAAAAGGAGGGCATAGCCGATTTGTCCTGCGGCTCCGGTGACGGATACGGTAATGGGTGCTTTCATGGTCGGGCGCGCGGACGCTAACCCGCCCCGGTTCCCGCGGTCAACCCGCAAGCGTACGGGTGGCACACCCCGCGCAGGCTTGCGGAACCGATGCACGGCGCGCCGGACTCCCCCGCCCGGATTCCGGGCTTTCCCGGCGGCCGGAAACCGGCTTGGATCCGGCCATGATTGACATGCTCGTGCGCCTCTACGACCTGCCGGATTCCGGCGAACTCTACCGGTCGGTTGCGGAAAAAGGCGTTACCCTCCGCCGTGCGCGGGCCTTCGAAAAACACTCGGTGTCGGCTTTCGCCGCTACCTTTTCCGCGAAGTGGGCCAGCGAAACGGAGGTGGCGCTGGCGCGTCAGCCGGTGACCTGTTTTCTGGCGACCCGCGACAAGGCGATTCTCGGGTTCGCCTGCTGCGAGACGACGCAGAAAGGGTATTTTGGACCCACCGGCGTGCTTGAGGAGGCCCGTGGCCTCGGAATCGGCAAGGCGCTGCTGATGATGGCCTTGGAATGCCTCCGCGACACCGGTTATGCCTACGCCATCATCGGCGGCGTGGGTCCTCGGGAGTTTTACGAAAAGGCCTGCGGTGCCATCCCGATCCCGGGAAGCGATCCCGGGATCTATCGGGACCTGCTGCCTTGAAAGGTCGGACCGCGGCGGTCACTTCGCCGCCTTTCAGAACCTCCGCAGCACGGTGTCGGACAGGAAGCGATCATCGACATCGGGATAATCCAGCGTGTAGTGAAGTCCGCGGGATTCCTTGCGGCGCAGGGCGCATTCGACGATGAGTTCCGCAGCAGTTACGAGGTTCCGCAGCTCGAGAATGTCGGGGTTCACCCGATGGCCCCAGTAAAACTCGCGCACCTCTTTGTTGAGATTGCGCAGTCGTGCTGCGGCACGGCGCAGGCGGTTGTCGGTGCGCACGATGGAAACATAGTCCCACATCAATCGCCGGATCTCGTCCCAATTGTGATAGATCACCACCAGTTCGTCCGGCTCCGCCGTATCGCCGTGCTCCCACCCGGGGATCGGCGGAGGCGGCGGGGTCTCCTTGCCCAAGGGGTGGATCCGCAGCATCTCGTCGAGCGCGCGCGTACCCACCACCTGGCCCTCGAGCAGGGAGTTCGACGCCAACCGGTTGGCTCCATGCAGACCGGTGCAAGCCGCCTCCCCCACCACAAAGAGACCGCGGACCGAGCTGCGGCCGTTCACATCGGTGAGCACGCCCCCGCACTGGTAGTGGGCCGCGGGCACTACCGGAATCGGCTGCTTTTCGCAATCAATTCCGAACCGCAGCAAGGTTTCGCGAATATAAGGGAAGCGCTCGGCCATGAATCCGGCCGGCTTGTGGGTCACATCGAGAAACACGCAGGGTGCGCCGCTGCGCTTGAGTTCGCGGTCGATCGCCCGCGCCACGATGTCGCGCGGAGCGAGCGAGCCGCGGGAATCGCTGCGTTTGGTGAAGTCCTCGCCCTTCGCATTGATCAGCACCGCGCCCTCGCCCCGCACCGCCTCGCTCACCAGAAAGGAGCGAGCCTCGGCCCCGGTGGCAGCCGGATTGTAAAGGCAGGTGGGATGGAACTGGATGAACTCCATGTTCGCAATCGTCGCACCGGCCCGCCAACCGAGCGCCACACCGTCGCCGGTGGAGGAGTCGGGATTGGTGGTGTAGAGATAGACCTTCCCGCAACCTCCCGCGGCCAGCACCACGCGGTCGGATCGAAACACCTCGACCTCCCCGGTCTTGCGCACCAGCACATACGCCCCCAGCACCCGGTCGTCAGCCACCGCACCGAGCTTGCCGGAGGTGATCAGGTCGATCGCGAAATGATCCTCCAGAAGGGTGATGCCGGAGCAGTCGCGCGCCGCCGCGAGCAATCCCTCCGCGATCTTGCGTCCGGTGGTGTCCTTCGCATGCAGGATCCGCCGGTGGGAATGTCCGCCCTCTTTGCCGAGCAGATAGCGGGAGTCCTCGCGATCAAACGCCACTCCGCGGGCTGCGAGCTCATCGATGCACGCGGCCCCGGCCCCCACGATCGCACGCACCACCGGCTCCTTGCAAAGCCCGGCACCCGCATCAAGGGTGTCGGTCACATGGCTCTCCACCGAGTCCCCCGGATCCCGCAGTCCTTCGGGCAGCACCGAGGCGATTCCTCCTTGGGCCCAAGCCGTGTTGGAATCCACCGCCTTGCCCTTGGTGATCACGACCACCGATCCGTGCCGGGCGGCCTTGAGGGCGAAGGAAAGCCCCGCAATGCCCGCCCCGATGACGAGAAAGTCGGAAGTCACTGCCGGAGAATCGGTGTCCGCTCCCTCCCGGGAAAGGAAAATTTGCCCGCACCCGCCTTGACCGGATGGCGCGCGGGGTTCATGGCATCTGCATGCATTTCTTTGTAACCGGAACCGATACCGGCGTCGGAAAAACCTACTTCACCGCCCTGCTGTTGCGCAGCCTCCGCGATGCGGGGATCGGCGCCGTGGGCTACAAACCTGTCTCCTGCGGCGACCGGGCCGATGCGGAAATCCTCGCGGCCGTCTCCGGCGGGCCGTCGATTGATGAGATCAACCCGCTTCATTTCAAAACCGCGGTGGCCCCGCATGTGGCTTCGATGCTCGAGGGCGGAGCGGTGGACCCCTCCCTGCTCACTGCGGGATTCCGGCATCTCGCCGACCGCCATGGGTGCGTGATCGTCGAGGGAGCCGGTGGATGGGAGGTCCCCCTTGCGGCCGGCTACCGCGTATCCGATCTGGCGGAACAACTCGCGCTTCCGGTGATCGTGGTGGCGGCCAACCGCCTCGGTGCGCTCAATCACATCCTGCTGACCGTAGCGGCCGTGCGCGCAAGAGGACTCACCTGCGCCGGCATCGTGCTCAACCAGCTCGCCGACGAACTCGACACCGCGATGATCACCAACCGCGGCGTGGTGGAGGATCTCACCGGGGTTCCCTTGCTCGATCTGTTGATTCGCGATCACGACACGCTCGCACCCGCTGCATTGGAGATCCTCGGCTTCGGACAAGCCGGTTGAACGACGATCCGCCGCTACGCCGCACAACGGCAGTGGCGCGCGTGTTTTCCGTTTACCAGAGCGCTTCCAATCCGAGCATTTCCGGCAAGGCCTCCCGGGGCCGCAGGGTGAGGATTTCCGGATCCCCGTGGGTCACCAACACCGTGTGTTCGAAATGCGCCGAGGGAGCGGCATCGGCGGTCACCACCGTCCATCCGTCCTCAAGAATGCGCACCGAGGCAGTGCCGGCATTCACCATCGGCTCGATGGCAAGCGTCATGCCCGCCTCGAGCACCGGAGTGCGGCCATCGGGCCGGTAGTTCGGGATCTGCGGCTCTTCATGCAGGCGGCGCCCCACACCATGCCCGACGAACTCCCGCACCACCGTGAAGCCGTGCGGACGCACGAAGCCGTCCACCGCCGCGCAGACCTCCGCCAGCCTCTGGCCCGCACGCACGCGGCTGATCGCCTCGAAGAGCGACTGCTCGGTGACAGCAAGCAGCTTGCGGGTCTCCGCGGCCACCTCCCCCACCGCCACGGTCGTGGCGTTGTCGCCGATGAATCCGTCTTGGCGGATGCCGACATCGATCTTGACGATATCTCCCTCCCGGATCCGGCGCGGACCGCCGATACCATGAACCACCTCCTCGTTCACCGAGATGCAGATGTGGCCGGGGAATCCGCGGTAGTTCAAGAAGGCACTGCGGCAGCCGCGCTTGCTCATCAGGTCGGCCGCAAGCGCATCGATCTCCCCGGTGCTGCGACCCGGCGTGACGGTGGCAGCCAGTTCCATGAGGATCTCCGCGGCGGTGCGGCAGGCCTTGCGCATCGACGCGATTTCACGCGGCGACTTGATCGGGATCCGGGAGCGTCGGTTCACAGCGGGGAGATCGGGCCGGAGAGGAGGTTTTGCAACTCCTTCCACACCGCATCGCGCGGAGCGGTGGCGTCACAGGATCCGAGCAAACCATGCCGACGGTAATGGTCGGCCACGGGAATCGTCAGACGGCAATACTCGTCGTAGCGCTTGCGGAAGTTCTCCTCCGAGTCGTCATCACGCCGGCGCACAAGGGTCCCGCATTCCGGGCAGGCCATGTCCTTGGTCTCCGCGCGCCCCCCGCTCCAGCGGCAGGACGGACATTCCACCCGCTCGCGGATCCTCCCGAGCAGGGCCTCGAAGGGAGCCGTGAGCAGAATCACACGGTCGATCGACCCCCCCCTGCGCGCAAGCCAGTTGTCGAGAAACTCCGCCTGGGGCACGCTGCGCGGGAATCCGTCGAGAAGCCAGCCGCCGGGGTGCTCCTCCAACCACTTGGCGAGGATCCGGCACATCAGGTCATCGGGCAGGTATTCCCCGCGGGCGAGTATCGGCTCCGCGAGCCTGCCGAGTTCCGACCCGCGGGCAATCTCGCCGCGCAGCAGTGCCCCGGTGCCCAGGGTTTCCACTCCGAGCAGCGCCGCCATGCGCCGCGCCTGGGTGCCCTTGCCCGAGGCTGGGGGACCGAGCAGGAGAACGCGCATGGCTTCCGGCCCGATATGGCTCAAGAATGGGCCCGCTTGTAGATGTATGCGGTGATGCCGATCACCACCACCACCGCAATCACCACCCAAAGATAGACGATCGCCGTGCGCGAAGCGGTGGTGCCGGAGGGGGCAAGCCGGTCATAGCGCCCGCGGATCCTCCCCTTGCGCAGGAAGCCGTCGTAATGCTTCTGCAGCAACTGGGTCTCGACCTGGCGCATGATGTCGAGCACGACACCCACCATGATCAGCAGCGAGGTGCCGCCGAAGAACTGCAGGATCAACGAATTCGGAGGCAGCTTCACCAGAGCGCCCACCGCGACCGGCAGCACGAAGAGAACCGTCAGGAAAATCGCACCCGCGAAAGTAAGGCGGGTCATCGTGAAGTCCAGGAAATCAGCGGTCGGCTTGCCGGGGCGCACACCGGGTATGTAGCCTCCGTTGCGCTTGAGATCCTCGGAAATCTGCGAGGGCTGGAACATCATGGCCACCCAGAAATAGGAGAACAGGAAGATGCCGATCCCGCCGAGAATGTAGTACCAGGTTCCGCCCTGAAGTTCGCCGTAGAGCTTAGTCGACCACGGCTGGCCGGGGAAGAACCACTGGATCATCATCGGCGGCAGCGAGAGCACCGCCGTGGCGAAAATAATCGGCATCACGCCCGCGTAGTTCACCTTCAGGGGCAGGTACTGGGTTTGCCCGCCGTACTGCTTGCGGCCCACCACCCGCTTGGCGTACTGCACCGTGATCCGGCGCTGCGCCTGGGTAATTGCGATGGTGGCGGCGATCACGAAGAGAAGCAGGGCGATCATCACCACCATCATCACCGCATTGAAGGCCTCCACGGTGCCCTTCTTCATGAAGAAATTCCAGGCCTGGATCAGCGCTCCCGGCAGTGCCGAGATGATGTTCACCATAATGATGATCGAGGTGCCGTTGCCGATGCCCTTTTCCGTGATCTGGTCGCCGATCCACATCAGCAAAATGGTGCCCGCCACGATCGTCACCACCGTCAGCACCATCCACAGCGCGGAGGGATCCGGCACCAGGGTCCCGAATCGCTCGACACCCGCCATGTAGGGAATGCTGCCGGGGTTGAGCAGCGACTTGGCGACGAAGAAGCCCTGCACGATGGCGATGCCGATCGTGATGTAGCGTGTGTACTGGGTGATTTTCTGGCGGCCGCCATCCTCGCGTGCGAGGCGGGAGAGCTTCGGCACCACCGCGGTGAGCAGTTGCACCATGATCGATGCCGAAATGTAAGGCATGATTCCCAGCGCGAAGATCCCCGCGGTCTGCAGGCCGCCGCCGGAAAACACCGTCAGGATCGCCGAGAGTCCGCCCATCGGATTGGCAGGATCCTGCTTTTGGAGGTCGGCAAGCCAGGCCTTGATCACCGTGGAGTCCACCCCGGGCAAGGTGATGTGCACCCCGAGGCGGATGATGATGATGAGGGCGAGTGTGAAGAGAATGCGGTCGCGGAGTTCCGCGATTTTCCAAGTATTGGCGAAGGCGGAGATCATGATGGGAAAACGGAGTCGGTTGGGGGACGCCTGATGTCGTGCGGGCCCGCTGCCGCGGACCGGGGCAAGCCGGCATGCGGTGCCGGACGGATCAGGCCTTGATCGAGCCCCCCGCCTTCTCGATCTTGGCGCGGGCGGCGGCGCTGACCTTGTCGACCTCGACCGTGTAGGCCTTCTCGACTTCCCCGTCGGCGAGCAGTTTCACCGCGTCGCAGCGGCCGTTGACGAGGCCCGCCTTGCGCAGCGACTCCTCGTTGATCACGGCGCCCGCTTCGAAGCGTCCGTCGAGATCGCCGACATTCACCACCGCGAAGGTATCGCGGAAGTCGGTGTTGTTGAAACCGCGCTTCGGCAGCCGGCGGTGCAGCGGCATTTGTCCGCCTTCGAAGCCGACGCGGGTGCCGCTGCCCGAGCGGGCCTTCTGGCCCTTGTTGCCCTTGCAGCAGGTCTTGCCGTGGCCGGAGCTTTCCCCGCAGCCGAGGCGTTTCACCCGGTGCTTCGCACCCGGATTGGGACGGTAATCGTGGAGTTGCATGTCGTTGATTCGGTTGGGGCTTGCGGGCCGGACTCCGGGAGCGGGCCGGTCAGATCGCTTTCTCCTTCTTCTTCCTGCCGCGACCGGCGAGCACCTCGTCGCGGGAGCGAAGTTGGGAAAGAGCCTTGAGGGTCGCCTTCACCACATTGGCGTGGTTGGAGGATCCCATCGACTTGGCGAGCACATCGCGGATTCCGACGGCTTCGCATACCGCGCGGACCCCGCCGCCGGCGATGATGCCGGTACCGGGGGACGCCGGCTTGAGCAGGACCTTGCCGCCGCCGTGCTCGGCGTAAATTTCATGGGGGATGGTGCCGTCCACGATGCTCATCGTCTTGAGCACGCGGCGCGCGCCTTCGCTCGCCTTCTTGATCGCATCGGCCACTTCATTGGCCTTGCCGAATCCGAGGCCCACGCGTCCGCCGCGGTCGCCGGAAACCACCAGAGCCGAGAAGCTGAAGCGGCGTCCGCCCTTCACCACCTTCGCGCAGCGGTTGATGAACACCACCTTCTCGGCGAGTTCGTTGCCGTCGGCATCGGTCGGCACCTGGCGTTCCTCGCGGCGCGGCGGGCGGGAACCGCGGCCACCGCCGCGGCCGCGGAACGGCGCTTCGGCGGTTGCTTCCGGCGCGGGAGCCGGGGCGGGAGCGCCGGCGATTTCGTTTTCAGGGATGGTCACCATGGGATTCGGGTCGTTTCGGGATCGTCAGAACTGCAGTCCCGCCTCGCGGGCGGCTTCGGCCAAGGCCTTGATTTTTCCGTGGTAGAGGTGGCCGCCGCGGTCGAAAACCACGGCGGAAATGTTGGAGCCCTTCGCACGCTCGGCCACGAGGCGGCCGACGATGCGTGCCGACTCCACATTTGACGAGGCCTTTTCGAAGGATTTGTCGAGGGTGGATGCCGAAGCCAGCGTGCGTCCCGCCGTGTCGTCGATCACTTGGGCGTAGATGTGCTGGTTCGAATAATGAACCGCCAGACGCGGGCGCTCGGGAGTGCCCGAGACCTTGCGGCGAATCCGGGAATGAATGCGGCGGCGGGCCGCCTTGCGGTTGATCGTGCTCATGGTTCCTGGGTGGAAAGGTTGCGGGTTGCGGGTGGATCCGGGGATTACTTGCCGACGCTCTTGCCTTCCTTGCGGCGAACATGCTCGTCGGAGTAGCGGACACCCTTGCCCTTGTACGGCTCGGGCGGGTAGTAGCCGCGGACCTCGGCGGCGAACTGGCCGACCAGTTGCTTGTCGATGCCCTCGACCTTGATTTTCGTGTTTTCGTTGACCGTGACGCTGAGGCCGTCCGGGATCGGATGGAGCAGCGGGTGCGAGCGGCCCAGCGAGAGATCGAGCTGCTTGCCCTTCACTGCGGCGCGCAGACCCACTCCGTGGATTTCGAGGTCCTTGGAAAAGCCCTTCGAAACGCCGATGATCATGTTGTTGACCAGGCTGCGGGCGGTTCCGTGGAGGGCCTTGAGTTGACGGGATTCCGCGGCGCGGCGGAAGGTGACATTCCCCTCCTCGGCGCTCAGCGAGATGCCCTCGGGGAGTTCGAGATCGAGTTTGCCCTTCGGCCCCTCGACCACGACCGTACGGCCGTCGAGTTTGACCGCGACTTTATCGGGGATCCGGATCGGTTTGGCTCCGACTCGTGACATGGTGGTGGTTTCCTTTCGCGGGTTGGTGGTTTTACCAGACGTTGGCGATGAGTTCGCCGCCCAGGTTCTGGCGCTTCGCGCTGCCGCCCGACATCACGCCCTTCGAGGTCGAGAGGATCGAGATGCCGAGGCCCGACATCACGCGCGGCACCTCGCCGGCGCCGACATAGTGGCGGCGTCCGGGAGTGGACACCCGTTTCAGGTCGGTGAGCACCGCACGGCCGTCGATGAAGCGGGGCTTCACCTTGATTTCGGGACGCTGGCCGGTGACGACCTCGTAGTTCCAGATATAGCCCTCCTCCTGCAGGATGCGGGCGATGTCCGCCTTGATCCGGGAGTAGGGTGCGGTGAACTCCTCGTTGCCGGCGCGTGCGGCGTTTTTGAAGCGCGTGAGGAAATCGGAGATGGGGTCGGAGAGTACAGCCATGGTCGTGGTCCGTCGGTAGGTCGTTTCGGGAAATGCGGGGTTCAGGCCGTAGCCGGTTCGGGAGTGGTGGCGTCCGCCTTGCGACCCTCGCGGTCGCGGAAGGGAAGGCCCAATTCCTGAAGCAGCGCGCGGCCCTCGGCATCGTTGGTGGCCGAGGTCACGAAAATCAGGTCGAATCCGATCGTGCGCTTGATTTGGTCGATCTCGATCTCCGGGAAGATCGATTGGTCGGTGATGCCGCAGGCGTAGTTGCCGCGGCCGTCGAAGGACTTCGACGGGATGCCGCGGAAGTCACGGATGTTCGGGGAGGTGATGTTGATGAAGCGGTGGAGAAATTCCCACATCCGGGCACCGCGCAGTGTCACGCGGGCGCCGAGCACCTCGCCTTGGCGGAGCTTGAAGTTGGCCACGGCCTTGCGGGCGTGGGTCAACGAAGGCCGCTGGCCGGTGATCTTCTGGATTTCCGAAACCGCGTCATCCACCGCGATCTTGCGGTCGGGGGACTTGCCCATGCACGAGGTCACCACGATCTTCTCGAGACGCGGGATCTGGTGGATGTTGGTGTAGCCGAGTTTCTTGCGGAGGGCCGGGACGACCTTGTCCTTGTAGTGTTGCTGGAGTACCGGTGTTTTCATGGTGTTCTGCGGGTCAGCGCTTCGGGGTTGCTGCGCTTAAGCGCGGGCTTCGCGTGGGTCAGCCCAGTTTTTTCACATTGGAGATGTGTACGGGACCATCGAGTTCCTTGATGCCGCCGGTCTGGTCCTTTTCGGTGGGGCGCACCGCCTTGCGGATTTTGCGCGCGCCTTCCACGACCACCTGGCCGGCCGATGCGTTGACCGAGAGCACTGTCCCGCGCTTGCCCTTGTGGCTGCCGGTGATGATCTCGACTTGGTCGCCTTTCTTCACATGTGTCTTGATGCGGCTCATGGCTGGGTGGATGGGTGGGGTCGCGTCGCGGTCGGCGGTTTACGGGTCGGGTGGAGGAAGGTTGCGGGGAAACGGATATCAGAGCACCTCGGGGGCGAGGGAGACGATTTTCATGAAGGACTTCTCGCGGAGTTCGCGGGCGACCGGACCGAAGATCCGGGTTCCGCGCGGGTTGTTGTCCTTGTCGATGATCACGATCGCGTTGGAGTCGAAGCGCAGGATCGAGCCGTCCGGCCGGCGGATCGGCGCCGAGGTGCGGACCACGACGGCCTTCACAACGCTGCCCTTCTTGACTGCTGCGGTCGGGATCGAGTCGCGGACGTGGGCGGTGATCACATCGCCGACGGAGGCGGTGCGACTGCGTTTGCCGAGCACGCCGATCATCTTGGCGGTGCGTGCGCCGGTGTTGTCGGCGACGGCGAGCATGGTCTCCATCTGGATCATGGCGGTGGTGGGTGGGGCTGGGGATTCGGGATAAGTGGCGGAGGGATCAGTGCGACAGGATCTCGGCGAGGGTCCAGCGCTTCAATTTCGAAAGTGGGCGGGATTCCACGATCCGCACCCGGTCGCCGGTCTTCGCCTCGCCTTTCTCGTCGTGGACATAGTATTTCTTCGTCCGTTTCACGATTTTGTTGAAGCGCGGATGGGGCACCCGGGCGATGTGTTCGACGACCAGTGTCTTTTGCATTTTGTCGGACACGACGGTGCCGACGCGGGTCTTGCGGTTGGCGGCGGGTTCCTGGGTGGTTTCGCTCATGGAAGGAGGTTTGGGTTCGGGATTCAGGCGCGGGCTTTCGCGTTGAGGGCGGTGAGGACGCGTGCGGTGTCGCGGCGGACATCGCGGATGCGCGAGGATTTCTCCAGTTGTCCCAGCGACTTCTGGAGGCGCAGGTTGAGAGCCTCGTGGCGCAGTTCGCGGAGGCGCCGCGCGAGTTCCTCGCCGGTGAGGGTGTTGATGTCGTTTCCTTTGGACTTGGCCATGGCGGATCGTGGTGGGTGGTGGGTCAGGCGTGCGGATTGCGCGCGATGAGGCGGGTGGCGACGCCGAGCTTGTAGGATGCCAGGCGCATCGCCTCCTTGGCGGCGGATTCGGTCACGCCGCCGACTTCGAAGAGCACATTGCCGGGGCGGATCACGGCGACCCAGGCATCCACCGCGCCCTTGCCTTTCCCCATCCGGGTTTCCGGGGGGCGGGCGGTGATCGACTTGTGGGGGAAGATGCGGATCCAGACCTTTCCCTTCCGTTTGAGCGAGCGGTTGATCGCGACGCGGCAGGCCTCGATCTGGCGGTTGGTCATCCAGCCGCGCTCGAGGGTTTGCAGTCCGTAATCGCCGAAGGCGACGGTGGTTCCGCGCTGGGCGTTTCCGGCGCGGCTTCCGCGATGGCTTTTGCGGAACTTCGTGCGTTTGGGCATCAAGGGCATGATTCAGTCCTCCTTGGAAAGGGTTGCGTTGCGGGTGACGGGGTTCAGGGGCGGGCTGCCGGGGCACGGCGTTCCGGGCGGGGTCCGCGGTCTTGGCGGCCGGGCGGGCGCGGTCCGGATCCGTCGTCCTCCTTCTTGTTGATCCAGCATTTCACTCCGATGATCCCATAGACCGTGCGGGCTTCGGCGAATCCGTAATCGAGGGGAACGCGCAGCGTCTGGAGCGGCACCTTGCCCTCGCGGTACCCTTCCGAGCGGGCGATGTCGGCCCCGCCGAGGCGGCCGGCGCAGCGGAGGCGGATTCCCTCGGCACCGAATTCCATGGCGGTCTGGATCGCGCGCTTCATCGCACGACGGAAACTGATCCGGCGCTCGAGCTGCACGGCCACCTGCTCCGCGACAAGTTGGGCATCGAGTTCCGGTTTGCGGATCTCGACGATGTCGACCTTGACTTGGGCTCCCTTGCAGATGTCGGTGATTTCCTTGGTCATCACCTCGATCTCCTTGCCTTGGCGGCCGATGATCAGGCCGGGGCGCGATGTGTGGAGAGTGACGCGCACGCTGTTCCAGGCACGTTCCACGACCACCTTGGCGAGACCCGAGTTCTGGAGTTTCTTGCGGAGGTAGGCTCGCACGGCGAGGTCCTCATGCAGCTTGTCGCTGTAGTCCTTGCCGCTGGCGAACCACTTGGAGCGCCAGTCCTTGTTGACCGCCAGACGGAAGGCGACCGGATGTACTTTTTGTCCCATGATCGGATCGGAGTGAGGTTGGGTGAGTCGTTCGGGTGATTCTGGTTCAGGCCTGCGGTTTCTCCTGCGTGTCGGCGTCAACCGGGGTTTCGGTTTCGGCAGCGGTTGCCTCCGCGGCCGCCTTGCGGGGCTTGCGGGCTTTCTTTTCCGGGGCCGATCCGCTGAGGGTGATGTAAATGTGGCTGCTGCGCTTGATGATGGGACCGGCGGCACCCTTCGCGCGGGGCTTGTAGCGGTTGATGGTCGGCGCCGCGCCGATCACCGCCTCCTTGACCACCAGCGTACCGGTATCGAGACCGAAGTTGTGGTCCGCGTCGGCAACGGCCGTGCGCAGGGTCTTGCCGATGAGGCGTGCCGCCTTCTTCGGGGTGAAGTCGAGGATGTCCAAGGCGTTGGAGACGGGCAGGCCCTGGATGGCGCGTGCCACATCGCGCGCCTTCTTCGGGGAGAGGCGGACATATTTGCTGCTGCTTTTGACTTCCATGGTCGTAGGGTCTGTTGAGGTTCCGGGATCAGTCGGCGGGTTGTGTTTCCAGGATGGCGAGGTCTCCGGGGCGCGGGGTTTCGGCGGGGTTGTCGAGCGAATCGACGAACACGCCGCAGATCTCGCGGCGGACATCCGCGAGGACGGCCCTGCCGTAGGGTTGGTTCCCGCGGGTGAGGCGGAAGCCCATGCCGATGCGCGCTCCCTGGCTTTCGCCGACATTGAGCACGATCATGCCGCTTTCGCGGTCGATGCTGACGATCCGGGACTGCTGGAGCGATCCGGTCCGGACATCGGGCCGCGGCTTTTCGCCCACGCCGAGGGCTGCGTCAAGCTCGCGTATCGTCGTTTCCAGCCGGGTGCGGGTATCGGGATCCGACACCACCGCCTGGCGGGTGTACTCGCGCACCGCGTCGCGGAGGCGGGATGCGGCGTCCTCCACTTTCCTGAGGCGTTCCCCCGCCACTTGGAGGTCGGCCGTGGCTTGGACGAGGCGGTCGCTGCCGCCATCGAGCAGATTGCGTCCGAGGGCCTCGAGGCGTTCGCGGACCTGCCGGAGTTGTTCGGAGGTCTTCTTTTCTGCGCTGTTTGCCTCGGCGAGCGCCTGTTGGAGGGATTGGTTGCGGCCCTGCAATTCGAGGACCGATTGTTGAAGCCGTGCCGCATCCTGCGGACTCTGCGCGCCGGCCGGGCACGGCCATCCGGCCGCGAGCAGCGCGAGGACTGCGGCGGAGGGGATGGATGCAGCGTGGGAGCGCATGATTCGAAGGGGTCGGGGAGGGCTTACTTCTTGCCGATGCCGCCGTGCTGGCGGAAAATGCGGGTCGGGGCGAACTCGCCGAGTTTGTGGCCGACCATGTTTTCGGTCACATAGACCGGGACGAAGGTCTTGCCGTTGTGGACCGCGAAGTTGTGTCCGACGAAATCCGGGGTGATCATCGAGCGGCGGCTCCAGGTCTTGATCGGCTTGCGGTCCGATCCGGCAGCGGTGACGGCATCGATCTTCGCGAGCAGTTTCTGATCGACGAACGGTCCTTTTTTCAGAGAGC
>CAZMUK010000061.1:0-15899 GCA_964569415.1 uncultured Luteolibacter sp.
AAGCTGTGGATCTTATGGATCAGGGGTGGTAAAAACCACCACCGGTCAAGGTGAGCAGTTGGAAGAAGGAGCTTCATGGGTCTGTTTTGTGTTGGCAGCTTCAGATTCAACGCGATGAACGGACGCCGTAAGCCATCAGGGCGGGCGGCACCAGGCGCTCTTCCCTACTCACAACCCGCAACGCACAACTTCTCTTCTCCTTTTGTGCCCTTTGTGTTTCTGTGGTATTTTCCTCTTCGAAAGAGACGCTGAAATGCCTGAAGCGCCGGGATTTCGCGGCTTGTGCGCTGCGCGGCGGCAGGGCAGGATTCCGGCGTGGAGAGCCATGAGTGGTTTGAAAACGGAGCGGAGGGGAAGATCTATTTCCGCGCGAATTTCATGTCGGGCAGGTGGACGGTGATGACGGCCACCCGCAAGCGTGATCCGGAATGGACCGATTTGGTGCCGGTGCCGGCGATCGTCTGGCGGGAGTTGCGGGAAATCGTTTGGAGAAAGTATCAGCGCAAGCGCTGTCCCTGGGAACGGGTGGCGGAACTTGACCGCATCCTCGCGGAGACGCCGGATGAGGGGCAGCCCGGGTGAGGAGGGCCCGGCCGTACACATCCCGCCGGGGGATTCCGTTCCTTGATTCCTTCAGCGCCCGAGGTAGCGGCGCGAGACGAGGACATATTTCTCCGCCCATTGCCGGACCCCCGCTTGTTCTCCGGCATCGAGTTTTCTCACCACCTTGGCCGGCGAGCCGAGCACCAACGAGCCCGGCGGAATCTCGGTGCCGCCCGTCACCAAGGCCCCGGCGCCAATGATCGATCTCTCGCCGATCACCGCTCCGTCGAGAATGATCGCCCCCATCCCTACCAAGACCTCGTCCTTCACCGTGCAGGCATGGAGGATCGCCGAGTGCCCCACGGTCACCAACTCGCCGACAAAGCAGCCGAGATCATCGGCGAGATGCACCACCGCGTTGTCCTGGATATTCGAGCGGGGCCCGATGACGATCCGGTTGATGTCGCCGCGCAGGGTGGTGTGATACCATACGCTCGACTCCTCATGGAGGGTCACCTGGCCGATCACATCGGCACTCCCTGCCACGAAGGCCGTCGCATGGATCACGGGTTCGTGGTGCAGGTACTTCTCGATCGCCATGGCCGATACTACCGCGCGGAGCGCGCAAAGGGAAGGTGCGAGCAAGCCGTTTTGTCCGGAATTCCCGGATGCGTTGCGCTTCAGAACCGGCGGTGAAGCATCCGCGCGGCAATGGCGCGGAGGAGTTCGCCCTTGCGGCCGAGCGGGTCGAGCGACTTCATCGCGGCCTTCGTGAGCCGCGCGGCCTCCCGGCGGGACGCGTCGAGACCGAGGATGGCGGGAAAGGTGGATTTGCCCGAGGCCTCGTCCTTGCCGGCGGTTTTGCCGAGCGTGTCGGTGGACTGGGTGACATCGAGGATGTCGTCGATCACCTGGAAGGCGAGGCCGAGTTTGCGTCCGAAGCTTGTGACCGCCTCCAGCTTGCGCGGGGGGGCGTTGGCGGTCATCGCGCCGAGCCGCAGCGACGCGGCGAGCAGGGCAGCGGTTTTCGCCTCGTGCACGGCGACCAGTTGGCGGCGGGTGAGCGTGGTGCGCTCACCCTCCAGGTCCATCACCTGACCGCCGATCAGGTGGCGGCTGTCGCCCGCCTTGGCGAGTTCCGCGACGAAGTCGGCTACGGCAAAGCGCCGGGTGGCTTGGGTGGTGGCGATCACCGCGAAGGCCTCGGTGAGCAGCGCATCGCCGCAAAGCACCCCGATTGCCTCGCCGTAGACCTTGTGGCAGGTCGGCCGGCCGCGGCGCAGATCGTCGTCGTCCATCGCCGGAAGGTCGTCGTGGACCAGCGAGTAGGTATGCATCAGTTCCACCGCGCAGGCGGGAGCGAGAGCATCGCCGGCCTTGCCGCCGCAGGCTTCCGCAGCGGCGAGGCAAAGTGCCGGCCGCAGGCGTTTGCCACCCGCGAAGACCGCGTAGCGCATCGCCTCGTGGATCCGCACCGGTTTGCGTTTGGCCGGGGGCAGGCAGGCATCGAGTGCCGCGTCCACCAGTTTGCCGAAGGCGGCGAGGGATTTCCCGGGGTCCATGGCGGCGTTGCGGTAGAATGGGGGCTTGCCGACGATGGGAAGACGCTCAGAGCAGTTCGGCGATCTGCACCGCATTGAGAGCGGCGCCTTTGCGGACCTGATCGCCCACCACCCAGAGATCGAGCGCGTTTTCCAGAACGATGTTGCGGCGGATCCGTCCCACGAGGCAGTCGTCCTTGCCGGTCGTGTCCAGCGGCACCGGGAAACGGCCCGTGGCCGGATCGTCCATCACGCGGATTCCCGGGCGTCCTTCGAAGCACGCGCGGGCCGCATCGGGATCGATGGGTTTCGCAAAGCGCGCGGTGACCGACACCGAGTGCGAGCGGTAGACCGGCACGCGCACGCAGGTGCAGGAAACCCGCAGCTCGGGCAGGCCGAGGATCTTGCGTCCCTCGTGGAGCATCTTGAGTTCCTCCTTGGTGTAGCCGTTGTCGGCGAACACATCCACCTGCGGGATCACATTGAAGGCGATCTGGCGCGGGTACACTTTCGGCGTGAAGGGCTGGCCGGCGGTGATCGCGCGGACTTGTTCTTCGAGTTCCGCGATTCCTTGCGCGCCGGATCCCGATACCGCTTGGTAGCTTGAAGCGATGACCGCCTCGAGGCCGAAGCGCTCGTGGAGCGGAGCGAGCGCCATCAGGGTGATGATGGTGGTGCAGTTCGGATTGGCGATGATGTTGCGCGGGTGCGAACGAGCCGCCTGCGGGTTGATTTCCGGCACCACGAGCGGCACATCCGGTTCCATGCGGAAGGCGGATGAATTGTCGATCACCACCGCGCCCGCTGCGGCCGCGGAGGGGGCGAAGTCCCGGGAAATCCCGCCTCCGGCGCTGAACAGCGCGATGTCGACTCCGGCGAAGGAATCGTGGGTCAGCTCCCGCACCTCGAGCGAGGATCCGCGGAAGTCCATCCGTTTGCCGGCCGAGCGGGCGGACGCCAGCAGCGACAACTTGCCGACCGGGAACTGCCTCTGCTCAAGGCATTGGAGCATTTCGACGCCGACGGCACCCGTCGCGCCCACGATCGCCACATGCGGATGGTCTTTCATCATTTCAAAGCCAGACGCCGCAGGGATGGGCGGCGGGCGCGACACCTTAGCGACCGGGCTCGGCGAGGCAACCATTCCTTCGCGGCGGCCTCGGCCGCAAGGAGCGCGGCATGCTCATGCGAACACATCCCGTCCGGATCGGGCCGTCGTGGCCCGGGTGACGATTTCCGAAGAGGTTTGACGCACTGCCCGAATCCGCCCAGATTGCGCGGCGATCCGCCCGTTGGCGGTTTCTTCCATCACCCATCGTCATGAGCATCACCCGTTTCGTTCTTTGCGGCGCCCTTGCGGCCCTCCTTTCGCTGCCCGCCTTCTCGGAGGAGGGCAAGCTCAGCATCGCCACGGTCAACATGCAGGAGCTTTTCCGGCAGTACTACCGGACCAACGAGGCGCAGAAGAAAATCAATGTCGACCGCGCCCGGATCCAAAAGGAAAACAACGAGCGGCTTGCCCGGCTTCGCGAGATCGAGGAAAACATCGGCGGCCTCCGCAAGCAGTTGCAGGATCCGTCGATCAACGACTCCAAGAAGCAGCAGCTCTTCAAGGACCTGCAGACCCAGAACGACGAGGGTACCGCGCTCGACCGCGAGCGGCGCGAGTTTTTGCAGCGGCGCAACCAGGCGCTCAACGAATCGATGGTCCAGAGCATGAGGGGGATTCTCGAGGAGATCCGCAAGCTCGTGGAGGAGCAGGCCAAGCGCGACGGCTATGACTATGTCTTCGACAAGTCGGGGCTGAGCACCTCGCAAGTGCCGGTCCTGCTCTACACCAAGGACGCCACCGACATCACGGCGGTTCTTCTCAAGACCCTCAACAAGGACGCTCCCGCGGGATCGCTCACGCCGGAACCGGCTGCTCCGAACGGGGCCGCGCCCGGCGGGGACAAGGGCGGCGAGAAGAAGGACAACTGACGAACCGCACTCCGCGAGTTGGCGCAGTCCCTCACGCTTGAAGAGCTGGCCCGCTGGACGGGCGGGACACTGGTGCGCGGGGAGCCGGATTCCCGGTTTTCCGGCATGGCCGCGCTCGACGAGGCGGGCCCGCAGGATGTGAGTTTTTTGGGCAACCCGAAGTATCATCCGCAGTTCCTCGCAACCCGCGCCGGGGCGGTGATCGTGGCGCGCGGGACTTCGGATGGTCCTGCGCACGCCGCCTTGGTGGAGGTGGACAACCCCACGCTGGCCTTCTCGGTGGTGGTAAGGCACTTCGCGGCGGCACTGCGGCGCTTCGAACCCGGAGTGCACGCGGCAGCGGTGGTGGATCCCACCGCGGTGCTGGATCCTTCCGCGGTGCGGGTGGGTCCGGGGGCCGTGGTGCTCGCCGGAGCCGTGGTGGGCGCGGGATCCGAAATCGGGCCGAACTGCGTGGTTGGAGAACACGCGGTGCTCGGCAAGGACTGCCACCTCATGGCGAACTCCGTGGTGCGCGAACGCTGCGTGCTGGGCGACCGGGTGATCCTGCAACCCGGGGCGGTGGTCGGCTCGGACGGCTACGGCTACGAGCATTCCGGCGGACGCCATGTCAAGATCGAGCAGGTGGGCATTGTCGAGATCGGCGACGATGTCGAGATCGGCGCCAACACCACCATCGATCGCGCGCGGTTCGGCAAGACCATGATCGGCGAAGGAACCAAGATCGACAACCTCGTGCAGATCGGCCACAACTGCGTGATCGGTCGGCATTGTTTGATTGTCGCGCTCACCGGGATCGCGGGCAGCACGCGGCTGGGAAACCATGTGACGGTGGCCGGGCAGGTCGGCATGGCGGGTCATGTCACGGTGGGAGACGGCGCCACGCTCGGTGCGCGCGCCGGGGTCTCGACAAGCCTGGCGGGAGGTCAGGTCTACACCGGCAATCCCGCGCGTCCGATGCGCGAGGATATGAAATTGCGCGCCACGGTGCGGCGTCTGCCGGAATTCGTGGAGCGACTGCGCCGGATCGAGAAGCAACTCGGCCTCGGGCGGCGGGAAGGCACCGAGTGAGGGTGGTCCGCCCGGGAATGCGTCACCGCGCGGCTTGCCGCCGTTTCAGGGGTTGAGCATCTGGTGGTCGATCGTCACCCGTTCGGTTTCGAGTCGGCGCAGTGCATCGCGGAAGTCGCGTACGGCGCGGAGCCGGCGTTGCGCGGACAGCGCCGCCATCACCTCCGCTTCGGCTTGCTCGAAGCTCCGGGGTCCGGCGGGTTTGCGTGCGGTGACTTCCATCAAGTGCCAGCCTGTCCGCGACTGCAGCAGCGTTGGCTTGCCAATCGGGAGAGCGAACACCGCGTCGGCGAGATCCTCCGGGAGTCGCTTGCGGGTCATCCAGCCCAAGGAGCCGCCGCGGTTCTTCGATGCCGGATCCTCGCTCAGCGTGGCCGCAAGCGTGGCAAAGTCGCTTCGGCCTGCCTCCGAATCCGCGAGGGCGGTCTCGAGGATCGCGCGGGCCTCCCGGGCGGGGCGCTCGAGCGTGGCGACAAAGACATGGCGGAGTTCCACGCGTTCCGGCAGGGACAATTCCGCCGCATGGTTGCCGAACCATTCACGGGCCTCCTCCTTGGTGACGACCGAGAGCGGGGCGATCCTGCTTTCCACATATCGTTCTTGTTGGATGCGTGCGGCGATCCTGCCGCGGAGACCTTCGATGCCCGGGGGTGATTCCTCCTTCAGCGATGTCTCGAGTGCCTCGCGCGAACCAAAGCGTTGTTCCAAGCGCTGGATCCTTGCGTCGATTTCCGCCGGATCAACGCGCAAGGTTTCCGCATGGGCCTTGGCCTTCACACGGAGCAATTCGTGATCGATCAGGTCCTGCAGTGCGGCGTAGCGGACCATGCGGAGGAGTGCCGGCGAGAGATCTTGCGGGCGGCGGCCTTGCGTGCGCAGGCGTTCCGCCACTGCCGCGTCCAGTTGGCCCATCGTGATCGTGTGCTGGAACACCCGTGCCACCACTCCGGCCGCGCGCGCTTCGGCGACCGACACCGCGCTGTGCGGATCGCGGCGTTCGAGCGTCTGCTTGAGCGGGCCGCGGAACACGAATAGATCGGCCGCCACATAGGCCAGGGCCGAACCGTAGATGGCCAGGCGCAGGGTGAAGCGGCCAAGCGGTGTCATCGGAAGACGCGGGGCGGGCCGCTCACGGGCAGTTGAGTCGCTGGTCCATATCGATCGCCGGCGTATCGGACGCGCAGCTTCCCACCACGATCGCGGGCACGCCGGCCACGGTCGTGTGGGAGGGCACATCGGAGAGCACCACGCTGCCGGCACCGACTTTCGCGCCGGTGCCGATTTCCACCCGTCCGAGGATTTTCGCCCCGGCTCCGAGCAGCACTCCTTTGCGGACAATCGGATGGCGTTGACCGCTTTCCTTGCCGGTGCCGCCGAGCGTCACCTCATGAAGAATCGACACCTCGTCCTCGATGATCGCCGTTTCCCCGACCACGAACGAGGTTGCGTGGTCGAGCAGGATGCCGCAGCCGATCCGTGCCGCCGGGTGGATGTCCACCGCGAAGACTTCGCTGGCCACGCTTTGCAGGTAGAGCGCCAACCAGCGGCGGCCTTCGTTCCAGAACTGGTGCGAGACCCGGTAGGTGGTGAGCGCGAGAAAGCCTTTTGAAAACAAGAGCGGCTCAAGCAACGAGCGGCAGGCGGGGTCGCGATCGAAAATCGCCATCAGGTCGCGCGCGGCGGCGGCCACCACGATCGGTTGGCCTCCGAGCACCGCGTCGAACATCTCCTCGAGTTGCTCGCGCGGCATGTCCTCGCGGGACAAGCGGCGGGCCAGCCGCGCGGCGAGGGCCGCCGCCAACGAGCCACGGGAAAGGATCACATCATCCACCAAGTGGCGCAGACAGGCTTCCTCCTCAACGACCCGCCCGGCTTCGCGCCGCAACTCGGCCCAGAGGGCAGCCGGATCGGCCGCGGCACCCTGGCAGAGTTGAGGGCCGCCTGTGTTCTTGCTCGCGCCGCCGCCGGTGGTCTGGTGGGATCGGTTCATGAGGATTTCGCAGAAACTGGAGTACGCCTGCCGGGCCATGACCCAGCTGGCGCGCCGCCATGACGGCAGATCCCTTACACGGCTGGACGAACTTGCGCAACGCGAAGAGATCTCGGCCAATTTTCTGGTCCAGATCCTCAACGACCTCAGGAGGGCCGGCCTGATCGAAAGCCGCCGCGGCAAGTCCGGCGGATACCTGCTGGCACGGGATCCGGCCTCCATCAGCCTGCGGCAGATCGTTTCCGCCGTCGACCCCACCCTGCTCGAATGTCCGGTGGTGGCCCAAGGCGAGTCCGGGCAGGCCGTGCGTCAGGCATGGACCGTGGTTTCGGCCGACCTCAGCGAGGCGCTCGGGAAGATTCCGCTGTCCGGCTTGGCCGATCAAGCGGGGGCCGGGATGTTTTATATCTGAAAAGGTACGGAAGTCCGAAATATTTGCTGGTGTCGGCTTTCGGTTTCCGTTAAGGAGGCCCGGACAACCCTGAAAGCCATGCCAGCCTCCAACGAATACCGACACGACATCCGGGTGCATTCGCGCCAGATGGAGATGGCCTCGCCGGGTGCGGCGGGAGCCGAGGATTACGAGCAGCGCCTGCGAGCGACGCATGAGGAAATGGAACGGATCCGCCAGCAGCGCGAGGAACTCGAGCGCCGCAAACAGGAGCTCGAGGAACTCACCGCGCGCAAGCGTGCCTTCCTCGCGCAGCAGACCGAGCTGACGGAGAAGCTTTCGACGGCGTTGACGCAGATCGACCGCGAGCTTTACGAGATGCGCAGCGAGGCCGAGGACCTGCAGCAATGCCGCGCCACTTTTGCGTCGCATCTCGACAAGATCCAGAAGATCAACCCCGAGGCGTGGAGCGGTGAGACGCTGGGTTCCCATCTCGAGCGTGCCGGCGTATCGCTGGATCTTGCGGCCGACGAGTACGATCAGGCGGCAACGCATTTCGAAGGGACCCGCGCGGGGTCGGTTTTCGGAGTGGCGGGAAGCAAGGGCGGGCGGCGTGTCCGCACCAGCGGTGCCTTCCTCTCCGGAGTGCGGGACGGGTTTGCCTTCAACCTTCCCGTTCTGCTCCTCGGAATCGCGGCACTGGCGGTCTGGATCGTGAAAGGCTGATGCAGCGGAAGGTCCACGACCCCGCATCGGGCGGGACCGATCCCGGTCTCTCCCGCATCGAGCGCGAGGTAGAGCAACTGCGCCAACGCGAGCGCGCCTGTTCCGAGGCCGGCATCCGCTTGCGGCAGGAGCGGCTTGAGGAGGAAGCGGTGCTGCCTCCGATGGGATGGATCGATGCCCGCGAGCGGGCGCGTCGCCACGAAGAGCGCATCGCGCGCGGGATCACCGACAACCATCCGCGCGATGCGGAGCGACCGCTCGGGATGCGCCTGTTGCTGGCGCTCACGCTTGTGTGCGTGGCGTGCCGGGTGGCGCGCGAGGTCGGCTGGTTTTGAAGGATCAGCCCGCCTTGGACATTTCCACCGCCTTGCGGGAATTCTCCATCGCCAGCACCTTGCCGCGGGTCTTTGCTTCCGCGGCTTTGAGCCGTTTGCGGAGTTCCGGCCACTGGTCGCGTGCGACAATGAAGCCCACGCATTCCTCCGCACCGCAGCGGCAGGGATGTTCCTCGTGGCAATCCACATCGAATCCGTAATCGAAGGTCAGCTCCTCACCGGGATGAATGTCGCGGATCGCGTGGATGTAGATGCGGCGGCCGGTGATCTGCGCCTCGCAATTCGGCGCGCAGGAATGGTTGATCAGCCGCGCGATGTTCCAGGGCACATTGCCGTCGAGATCGTAGTTGCGGGAAATCGTGAAGATGTAGACCGCGGCGTCGCCGGTCTTGACCGCGCGGGCATGCTGGGCGCGGCCGCGGCGGTCGCTTTCTTTTTTGTCGATCAGTTCGCCCACATACTCGATCACCCGTTCGTCCTTGGCAATGAAGCGCGTGGCGTAGACGCCGCGGCCGTGGATCACCGATCCGCGCACCTCGCAACTTTCGCTTTCGCCCTTCTTCCAGAGGGAGATGAGTTTGCGGTAGAGGTTCGCCGGTTCTTCCGCGCGGCGTTTTTGTTTCTTTTTCGGGGATGGCATCGTTCGGGGATGCGGGATGGAGGTTCGACGGTAGGGTGGGGAAATCGGGACAATCGCCGGATCGCTCAGCGGATCCTGCGCCTTGTAACTTCGGGCAACGGGAGGTTCGACGGCAGCGTGGGGAAGAGCGCCCGGAGTTCGGCGAGAGTCAAACCAGCTCCATCGATGAATGTCCAGTCCTTGCTGCCCTTGTCGGCGACCGCCACTTGGTAGCCGGTGCTCTCGATGACGAGTGCCTGCGGCGGGCCTTGTCCGTCCGCATGCATGATCCGGGCGCGGGTCGCGGTGGGGACGATGACCAACCACTTCGTGAAGCGGGCCTGATTTCCGGTCCCTTGGGCGGCGAGGCCCACCTGCAGCACGCGTGGCGTTCCCTGCGGCTCGCAGGAAAGGACGCTCACACCGTCCTTCACCAGCTTGGCCGGCACCGCTTCAAGCTGGCGGCGCAGTGCATCGATTCCGCCGGCACGGGCGGCGACCTTTGCCTTCCAGCCCGGGTACATGCGGTCCACCGCCATCTGGTATTTGCCCAGCACGATTTCGGAGCCAAGCTTGGCGACCGCCGCCGATGCCTCTGCGGCGAGTTCTGTCGGCACCGGGTCCTCCCGCACCTGGCCTTCGTCCAATGCCGGAGCCGTTTGCGCGGCGAGAGGCAGCGAGGCCATCGCAAAGGCCATGCCGATGATCGCCAACCCAAGAACCTTCCGCACGCGGTGACTGATGCACGGCTTGTGCCGCTTCGTCAAGCATCGACCCGATGGAGTGCCCTCACCATCGCACGAGCGAGTGGACAGCTCTCCATGCGCACGCACCCAAAGCCAAGCCCGAGCCGGGCCTTGTGCGCATTGTGCTGGTGGCATGTTGCGGGAAGTTTGGGAACAAGAGGGGGCAAGTGGCGGGAGGATCCGCAAGGGCCCGGATTCGGCTCATGTCGGTTGTGGTTTCCCGCCGCTTTTTCCCAAGCTGTTCTTTGCGTGGAACACCGATGGCTACGCAGTGGAACAGGGATTGGACAGGCTTGTTCACACGATGAAGAAGAAGAAGGGTTTCGTTTCTCAAAAACCAGAATCCATCAGGGTGTGTGCAAAAGCGTCTCGGCGAGGATCCGTCTGCCCTCCGACCAAGACCGCTCCTGAAACCTTCGCGGGTCCCGGCCGGCTTCCAAGTTCCCTCTGCGCGGGATATTTCAGATCAGCATCAGGGCCGGTTGTTCGACCAGCTTGCGGATCTCCGCGAGGAAGCGGGCCGCGACGGCTCCATCGACGACGCGATGATCGCAGGAGAGGCCGAAATTCATGCGGATCCCCGGCACGATCTGGCCGTCCTTCACCACCGGCTTCTCCACGGCCGCCCCCACCGAGAGGATCGCGGCCTGAGGGGGGTTGACGATTGCATCGAAGGATTCGATTCCCCAGGCGCCGAGGTTCGAGACGGTGATCGTGCCACCGTCGAATTCGTCCGGCCGCAGCTTGCGTTCCTTCGCGCGAGCGGCCATGTCCTTCACGGCGCGCGAGATTGCCAGCATTGATTTCTCCTCGGCCTGCCTGATCACCGGGGTCACCAATCCGTCGTCCACGGCCACGGCCACGGCCAGCCCGATGTGGCGGAAGCGGACGATGCGGTCACCTGCGAAGGAGGCATTCACTTCCGGCACCGCGAGAGTTGCGTTCACCACGGCCTTGAGGATGAAATCGTTGACGGAGAACTTGTTGCCGTGGGTTTTCTCCGCCTGATCGTTCACTTGCTTGCGCAGGGCCAGCAGGGGCGCCGCGTCGGCCTCGAGATGCAGGTAGAAGTGCGGTATGTTCTGCTTTGAGGACAGCAGGCGCGAGGCAATCACCTTGCGCATGGTGGTCAACTCGATCACTTCGTCCCCTTCTTTCGCCACCGGAAGGATCGCCGGAGTGGCGGATGCAGGTGCGGCCGGAGCCGTGGCAGGACCCGGTCCTGCGGGGAGTTTTGCCTTCACCGAACTTGCGAGAGCGGCCGCTGCCTTGGACTCTGCCGATTCAGCCGATGGGACCGCCTGTTCGAGGTCCTTGCGGACGATGCGTCCTGCCGGGCCGGAACCGCTGATGCTCGTGAGGTCGATCCCTTTCTCCGCTGCGATTTTGCGAGCCAAGGGCGAGGCTTTCACGCGGCCGGGTCCGGAGCTTGGGGCGGAGGTCGCCGCGTGGGCGGAAGATGCCGCGGGAGTCTTTGCCGGGGCGGATGTTGCGGGAGTCGACGCAGGAGATGCCGGGGTTGCGGGAGAGCCTCCGGCTCCGTCGAGCACCGCCAGTACGGCTCCAATCGTCGCTTTCCCGCCTTCCGGGACCAGGATTTCGGTGATCACACCATCGTCGAAGGCCTCCATTTCCATCGTGGCCTTGTCGGTTTCGACCTCAGCGATCACTTCACCGACTTCCACCGAGTCCCCGACCTTCTTGTGCCATTTCAGGAGGGTTCCCTCGGTCATTGTATCCGAGAGCTTGGGCATTTCGATGTTCACGGCCATGGTGCGGGAAGAGGTGGCGGGAGAATGGGGGATCGGTTCGTGATTTCCAGTCTTTTCCCCCTGACCCGCTCGCGAAAAAGCGCGGAGGGGAGACCCGACCGCGCTTTGTGGAATCTGCCGAGGCCCTGGTTTCAGGGGGCGAGCGGCTTCATCGTCGGGATCAGCCCGATGTGCGGGCTGCCCACGGGGCCCTGGGCACTCGCCATCAGCAGGGTGGACGACGAGGTGGTGCCGCAGCAGTCCTTTTTCGGGCAGAACAGCCGCACGCAGGAGCCGCAGCGGATCTTGGTCTTCTTGGTCACTGTCTTGTAGCGAGGCACCTTTTCCTCGATGGTCTGGACCATGCCGCCCTTGCCGCTCTTCGCGCTTCCGGGGACAAAGACTTCCTTGGTGACGGTATCATAGCCGCAGGCCCGGACTTGTTTTGTCTCGGTGCGGTAGCCAGCCGACTGCGAGTGCGATCCGAAGAGCGAGCAGCAGGAAGGCAGGCCGAGGATGGCGATGGAAAGAAGCGGAAGGAGCAGGATGCGTTTCATGGGGAGGTCGGGTTTTCGCGGAATCGCGCGATCGTCAGAACAGGCAGCAGCAGGAACTCAACGAAAGGCAGGTCAATGCGGCCAGCAGCAGGATGACGCGGTTCACACTGGGTTTTTAGCAAGCCTCCGGTGCCTGACAATCCAAAAAACACCCCATCCCTCTTTCCGTGTCTCCCGAAAAGGGGCGGGGCTGGTTTGGGCCCCCCAGCCCGCCAGCCCCGCCTTGGGTCCGCCTGCGCAGGCGGAAGATCGTTTGTCTCGTCACAGCCTCCGGCGCCGCAGGAGGAACAGCATCCCGATCCCCCCGAGGAGGACGGCCGACGGCTCGGGAACCGGAGTGAACTGTAGCACGAGATTGTTTCCGTCCTGGGAAATCGTGAAGCCACCCTCTGCCAAGGCGTTGGCGAAACCGCCGGTTCCGTTGGCAGCGGAAGTGTTGATGGTGAAATCCGCCGCATCAAAGCCGGTGATTCCGCCCGCGGCCGATACAATGGTCCAGGAATTGGGGCTCGTGTTGTCGAAATTGATCGCCGAGCCGTTTGCATCCGGACTGATGGAGGAAAGGCTCCAGAGATTGATCGCGAAGCCGCCTGCACTCAGGCTGGAGAGGTCGAGAAGTCCGGTGATGCTGATCGTGTCGTAGCCGGTGCCGGCGGTGCCGGTTGCATTGTGCACCTGCCAATTGTAGTCCCCGCCGTTTTGCCAGGTGACATTGTCGTCGAAGGTGAGCGTACCGGGGCTGTTGCCGGGCGAGAGGGTACCGGCGACGGTGGTGTTGCCGTCGACCAACCCGGCGCCTGCCAGAGTCTGGGTGCTTCCCACGGTGAAGGTGTTGGCGCTGACATCCAGCTCCGCACCGGAGGCGATGGTGATCGTGGTCGCACTTGTCAATCCGCCGGAGGCGCCCACCGTGAGGACGCCGCTGTTGACAGCCACCGAGGTCACTGCGGTGGAGGCGTTGATCGTTGAATTCCCCGAGGAAACAAGCGAGCCGGCACCAAGGGCTGCGGCAACGGAGCCGCCGGAGATCTCGTAGCTGGATGCCGTCAGGGTGCCGGAGCCGCCCAAACTGCCCCCCGACATCGACAGTGTTCCGATCGTGTCGTTGCCGCCGATGCTGTAGGTACCGGAGGACAGCGAAACCGTGACCGAATTTCCGAGGATGTTGGCTGCGGTGGTTTCGAAGCGTCCTCCGTTGATGGTCACGCCCGAGGTGGCGAGTGCGACGCCCGTGCTGAGTTGTCCGCCGGAAACGGTGGTGGCGCCCGTGTAGGACTGGGTGCCGTAGAGATTCAGCGAAGTGTTGCCGGAGCCATTGACGGTCACGCCGCCAGCGCCGGAGATCGAGTTCTGAAACAGGACCCCTTTCGAGGCACCATTGACGGTCAGGGTGGCGCCGCTGCCGATCGCGACCGTTCCCCCGTTGCTATTGCCGGTTTCCTGCACTGAGGCGATCGTGGTGTTGGTGTTGATGTTCACGGCCGCCCCGCTCGAGATGAACACATCCGATCCCGAGCCGAGGTTGCCGCCGGAGGCCACCGTGAGAGTGCCCGAAACCACCCGCGTGTCGCCGGTGTAGCTGTTGTTGCCCGAGAGGGTGAGGGTTCCGGCACCGTCCTTGTAGAGAGAGGTGGTGGTGCCGTCCTGCGAGGCACCCGCACCGCTCAGGGCGCCGGAGATGGAGATGTTCGCTCCGTTGGCTCCGAGGAAGAGCACATTCGATCCGCCTGTGATGCCGCCAGCCAGGGTCAGCGCGCCCGCGCCGCCGGAGGTGTCGGCATTGATCCGGCTGCTCGAGCCCAAGGTGATTGCGCCGTTCCAAGTGTTGCTGCCGCCCACGTTGCGCAGCGCGCCGTTGGCGCCGCTTACGCCGAGTCCGTTCAGGGTGAGGCTTTCGGAGGCGTAGGAAATGCCGGAGGCGCTGTAGAGCTTGAGGGTGCCGTTGTTCGACACCGTGGTACCGGCGGCGGTCGAGCCGAGGGCATCGGCGTGCTGAGCCTCGGCGGTGGCGTTGGCATTGATCGTGGTTGCGCCGGTGTAGGTGTTGTTCTGGGCGAGATTCACCTGCGATCCGGCGTCACCTCCGACGAACACGGCGTTTGATCTGGCGGTGCTGGTGCTGTCGGCTGCCAGACCGTCGGAGACGACCCCCGGGGTGAAGGTGCTGCCGTTCGCCGCCGCGTAGCCCAGCTCCACCGTGCCGGTGTCGGTGAGCGATCCGTTTTTCCAGTAGGCATCGGTGCCGGCTCCCGAAACGTTGGAACTGTTGTAGATCGCGAAGCTGTCGATGGTGCCTCCACTGGCGGCCATCGTCAGGTTGCGGTAGGTGTTCGCGCCGATGGTGGCGTCGAAGGTGGTTGCCGACGTGATCTTGATCGTGAAGGTCCGGTCCGCGCCCGAGCCGAGGCTGGAATCGGTGGATCCGCCGGAGTGGTAGACCCTCCAGCCTCCGGTGTTGTCGAGCTGGAAGCGCGCCTCGGTCGCCGCATCCGTGGAGGAGGAGAAGCCCGAATAGGTGGTACTGTCGCGGAACGAAACACCGTAGGAACCGGCCGAACTGGGATTCTGCCCTACATAAGCGGTGAGCGAGAAAGTGTCGCCCACCTGGAGAGCGCGTGCGGACCCGCTGTTGCCGTTGCCCGTGGTATTGAAGGTTTGGAAGGCTGCCGCCCCGGGCATGGTGCCTCCGGAACCGCCGTTGGCATACTGCGCCATTTCGGTGGCTCCGTTGTTGTAGGATCCGGCGTAGGGCGGGTTGTTGTTGTTCTGGGTCTGCAGACTGTTGAAGTTGCCGGTCTGCATCGTGTAGGTCACGGTGGCGGCGGAGGCCGGGACCGCGCCCAAGCACGCGAGGGTGAACGCTGCATACGCGGCCCTGTGGGATGCCGGGAAGGACTGTCTGGCTTTCATGGGTTCCGGGTGAAGGTTTTGGGACAACCGGCAGGAGCCGCCACAGGTGGGGATTTCTCCCAAAATTGGCAGAACCTGTACCCCTTGGTATGTCGAAACCTTGGGATAGGTTTGAAATTTTTTAGAACACGGGAATTTCCCCGAAATATCAGCCCTTTTCGGACGAGGAAAGGGGTCGGCTGGACCATCCACCAGCCCGAATCCACGGTCAGAAACCACCCCCGAAATGAGTGGATCGCCGGCCCGCCGGGCCGATATGGCTCGAGCTGGCGCCGTCCGGGTCGGGCGACCCATTGAGCGGTCTGCCTTGCTCGACCCGCACCAATCCCCAGCCCGAAAATCGGGTCAGTTTCCGGTTCCCGTGAGCCGTACCTCGAAGGATCCCTCGTCGGCATCGTTGCTCAGAACCTTGAGCAGGGCTGATCGCGGACCTGTTGCCTTCGGTCGGAAGCTCAACTTGAAGCGGAGGCTGTTCCCCGGAGCGAGGGAGGTCTTGGCGAGGGTGCCGACGCTCAGGTCGGTCTTGTGTTTGCCTGCCTTGACGAGGCGCAGGCCGGTGAGGGGTCCGCTGCCGGTGTTGCGGATCACGAAGGTCTTGGTGGCAGTCTTGCCCACCGCCACCTTGCCGAAGCCAACTGCGCCTTTGCCGTCGGCCAGGGTTTTGCCGGACTGCGTGACGGCGATTTCCGGTTGGGATTGGATCTCGCCGGAGATGTAGGCGGTGCCGGTCTCGCTGACA
>CAZMUK010000062.1:0-6757 GCA_964569415.1 uncultured Luteolibacter sp.
CGAGTTTCGCGAGCATCACGCCGAGGCCGCGCTGGAGGAGACTTCGGGCGATCAGGCGGAGGCGGGGGTTGCTGCTTGCGGGCCCGGTGTCTTCGGCGAACACAACCAGCTCCGAGGCATTCGGCGGAATTACGAGGTCGCCCGCCAGTCCTGTCTCGGGTGTGAAGGGTCCGGAACGGCAAGGGAGCTGGGTGGGTCGGAATGCGTCAGGCCGGGCGGGAGCGGAAAGGAACATGGCGGTGATTCTATACCCACCTGCGATGGTGGGGTATGCGGGGTCGTCCGCATCGCCGTTAGGTGGATTGAGATGCCTTTTTGAGACTGCTTCCACGCAGATGCGTATCCCGAAGATACTCAGGTATAGAATTTTTTCATAGATTTGTCTCATCGATTGACGACAATAGGTGCGTGGACCCGTCGCATTCGCGTAATCCGTGCAGTCGCGGCAGTTCTTTTCCCAATGCCTCTGGTACAGGTTTCCTGTCGTTGGCGATTGCCCGTGAGAGCATGGCACCGTGCGGGAGGTTTGGTGGAGGGATTTTCCGATGAAGGATACCACGAAGATCGAGAAACCATTGAATGCGGTCATTGCTTGTGAGCTTGGCAGCGGGCAGGGCGGCCGCGATGAGAGAGGGGGTCCCATGGTGCCCTCCGCCGTGATGGTGGCCCGGCAGGTGGAGTTTGATTTGCAGGTTGAGGAACTCCAGCGTGAGCGGGCGCGTGCGGACAAGCAGCTGCAGGAACTCGAGACCTTCTATGAAGGCGCTCCGGCAGGGTATCTTTCGCTGTCAGCGGATGGAGCGGTGCTGCGGATCAACCAAAGAGGGGCGGACATGCTGGAGGAAAGCCGTGAGTCCTTGGTCAGCCGCTTGTTCTCTCATTTTGTCACCGAGGAATGGCGCGCCGAATTCCAGCGCTTCCTGCTCCGGGTGTTTCGGTCCGGGGGCGACGCCTCCTGTGATGTCATGGTCCGCCGGGCATCCGGGGTTTTGATCGAATTGCGCCTGCTTGGCGCGGCTTCCGTCGACGGCCTGTCCTGCCGGCTTGTCATGATTGACATCACCGGGCAGCATCGCTCCGTCCTTGATTCGGTCAAGCGCCTCGCTGAGTGGGAAAGTCTGTTTGCCCACGCTCCCGAGATCGTAATCATTTCGGGGTATGACGGGACGATCCGCCGGGTGAACCCCGCATTCAGGAAACTGCTGGGGTGGGAAGAGAGGGATCTTTTGCAGCACGGCATCTTCCACTTCGTGCATCCCGCCGACCGCGAGGAGTCGATGAAGTCCTTGGACGAACTGCGCTCCGGAAAGGCCTGCGACAACATGGTCACTCGCGTCAGTTGTGCCGATGGCGGGTACCGCTGGCTCGAATGGTGTGGAGTGGCCAGTCGCGAGGGTTGGATCCTTGCGACCGCGCGGGATGTAACTTCACAGGTTGCAAGAAAAGAGGCATTGCGGATCTCCGAGTTCCGGATGAGGGGGGTCTTTGAGGTCGCCCCGCATCCGATGTTATGTTTCCGGTTGGAGGAGGACCGCCTCATGCTCACCGAGGCAAATGCCGCCGCCGTTCGGGATTTCGGTGCGGACATCCGCAGCCGGGTAGGACTTGTGATCGAGGAAGCATTTCCGCTCCTCGTGGACAGCGGTGTACCTCCGTTGTATTGCAAGGTCGCGCGCGGGGAGGAATTGGAGGCAAGCTTCGAGAGCTGGTTTGATCATGGAACCGTGGCCGGTTGGTTCGGGATCCGGGTGGAGAGGATTTCTCCCGGGGAAATCCTTGTTTCGTTTGATGACATCACGGAACGGATGAAACTGCGCGAGGAGTTGCGCAAGAATGTCGAACTCTTCGAGGAGCGGGTTGCCGTCAGGACCGAGCAACTTGAGGAACGCACCCGCAGGCTGCGGGCTCTGGCGAGGGAATTGTCGCGCGCCGAGGAGCGTGAGCGGCGCCGGATTGCCGAGTTCCTTCACGATGATCTCCAGCAGTTGTTGGTGGCGGCGTCGTTGAGAACAAAGATGCTGGCTTCCCTGCCCCAAGGGGTGTCTTCCTCCGACCTCGAGGAGATTGCGGTGATTCTTGACGACGCAATTCGCAGCAGCAGGACCCTTACGGCGGAGTTGTTTCCCATGGAGCTGCAGTTGCACGGGATCTCAGCGGTGCTTCCGCGTCTGAAGGAGTGGTGTCTCGAGACATATGGATTGAATCTCGATGTGGAGGTTCGTCGTGATGCGAACATCGGCAACGAGGAAACCCAGGTTCTCTTCCGGTCCATTCGCGAGCTCTTGTTCAACATCGTGAAACACGCAGGGGTCAAGGAGGCGTTTTTGCTCGTTGATGCGGACGATGAGCATCTCACGGTCGAGGTCAGTGACCGCGGAGTTGGATTCGATCCTGCGGCTCTTTCGCACGGCAAGGCCAAGGCCAAGGCCAACGGGAACGGGTTTGGATTGACGAGTGTCAAGGAGCGGGTGGAGGCGTTGGGAGGGACTTTTGCAATCAACAGTTCCCCGAATCATGGTTCCTGTTTCCGGTTGGGTTTTGCGGTTGTGGGAAGGGGTTGGGATTCGGTTTCGTCCGGGGAGGTTTCACGAAGGGACGAGGTGGAGGTTCCGGCGAATGCCGAGGGTTCCGGTGTTGATCCGACCGAAGAGGACAAGCCGGGCTGCATTCGGGTGGTAGTGGCGGACGACCATAATGCGGTGCGGCGCAGCTTGATCCGCCTTTTGGGCATGGAGCAGGGCATCCGGGTAGTTGGAGAGGCCGTAAATGGAGCCGCGGCGGTGAATTTGGCGCTGAGGCTCCGCCCGGACATCGTGCTGATGGATGTGAACATGCCGGTGATGGATGGCATCAAGGCCACGGCCGAGATCCGGGCACGGGTTCCGCATGTTCAGGTCGTGGGATTGTCCGTGCAGACGGATGATGCCACGCGAGTCGCGATGGTGAAGTCGGGAGCCTTGGAGTTGCTGAACAAGACACTCGGCATTCCCGAGTTGGCGGCGCGCCTGAGGGCGCACATGTCGCATGTGCAGGAGGGTGGTCCCGGGGATTCCACTGATGCTCCCATTTGACTGAGCAGTCAGCGGAGGCCGACGGGAGGGCCGAGTACTTCGCGGAGCAGCACGGCTTGGCGCAGTGAGGAGCGTTCTGCGAGCATGCTTCGGAGCGGACGGCGGGGGGAGCTTGGTGCGGAGGGTTCCCGGGGCGAGGAGCTTTTCGCCACCGCGCTGGCTGCAGCGGCTCGTTTGGCCTCGCGTGCGCGTTCGAGGTCATCCTGCATCCTGAGCTGTCGCTTCAGCAGCTCCTCGGAAACCCCGGCATAGGGTTCCGTCTCGGAGGGCGGGATGGTCGGGCGCGGATCCATCCGTACCACCAAAGGCGGGGGAGACGGCGTGCGCGGGGGGAGCGGAGGGGGCGGCGGCGACCAAGGCTCGGTCTCGGGCGTCGGGCGGGGTTCGCCCCATTCCGCATCCTCTCCCGAATCGATCGTTTCCTCCCGCGACTGGCGGCGGGCCTCGTCGGCCTCCGCCTTTGCTTCCATGAATTTCTTGAAGAGCGTCCCGACCACGAAGACAGCGATCGCGACGATCTGGAGATTCTTGAGGAGCCAGTCCATCGGGGTGATTGGTTATCGCGGGTCAGCCGTCGGATTTCGCGATATTGCCGCGCATCTGGGTATCTGCCTTCACATTTTCCATGCGGTAGTAATCCATCACGCCGAGGTGTCCGCTGCGGAAGGCTTCGGCCTTCGCAAGAGGGACCTGCGACTCCGCCTACACGACCTTGGCCTTCATTTCCGCGACGCGGGCGACCATTTCCTGTTCGAGTGCCACGGCTGCCGCGCGGCGGATTTCCGCCTGGGCCTGCGCCATGTTCTTGTTTGCCTCGGCCTGCGCCTCCTGGAGCTGGGCGCCCACATTCTCCCCCACATCCACATCGGCGATATCGATCGAAAGGATTTCGAAGGCCGTTCCCACATCCAGACCGCGGTGAAGAACCACCTTTGAGATCGAGTCCGGCGACTCGAGTACCGACTTGTAAGTGTCCGCCGAGCCGATCGTCGTCACGATGCCCTCGCCGACGCGGGCGATGATCGTCTCCTCGGTCGCACCACCGACGAAGCGATCGAGGTTGGTTCGCACCGTGACGCGGGCGCGAACCTTCACCTGGATCCCGTCCTTGGCCACGCCGTCGATCGTCGTGCGGCCCGAGGCCGGATTGGGGCAGTCGATCACCTTCGGATCCACCGAGGTACGCACCGCCTCGATCACGCTTTTGCCCGAGCCCTTGGTGGCGAGGTCGATGGCACAGGCACGGTTCCAATCGAGTTCGATCCCCGCCTTCTGCGCAGCGATCAGCGCCTGCACGGTGGGAATCACATTTCCGCCGGCGAGGTAGTGTGCCTCGATTTCGTTGATCGGGATTTCGATGCCGGCTTTCTTGGCCGTGATGCGCGCATCCACCACCATCCCGTAGGGAACCTGGCGCAGGCGCATCGCGATCAGTTCCATGAAGCCGACATAGGCGCCGGCCAACCAGGCGCGGAGCCAGACGCTGAAGAAGGAGACGATGACGCCGAAGAGGATCAGCCCGACGACGGCGACGACGATGAGGATGACGGTGGAAAGTTCGAGGATGGCGAGCGGGTTCATAGGGGTTGGTTGGTTGTGTTTGGAGAATCGGAGCCCGGTTCGACGGGGGTGACGGTAAGCTGAAAATTGTCGGCGGACAGCACCTTCAGGAGGGTTCCGGCGGGAACTTGTCCGTTGCGGCAGAACGCTTCGTAGCGTTTTCCATCCACCGACACCATTCCGGAGGGTGAGAGCATCGTGAGGGCCTGCGCCTCCTTGCCGGCGAGATTGCGGGCCTCGGGGCCGAGTGCCTGGCTGGTGGCCTTGATTTCGGTGGTGAGGAAGGCGCGGCGGCCGAGCCGGGTTTTCGGGAGGATCTTGAACTCGATGAACAACATTCCGGCGGTGATTGCCACTGCGATGGCGGTGGCGGCCAGCCCTTGCGCGGTGCCCATTTTGAGGAACGCCGTCGCGCAGCCCGCGAGGAGGAGCACCCCGCCCATTCCGCCGAGGATGCCGCCCGGAACGAGAACCTCCGCGCCGATGAGCAGCGCGCCGATGAGGAACAGCAGGATTACCAAGGTCATGGCAGCACTTCCACAGTCAGTCCGAATTCCGAGACTCCGGTCACCCGTACTTTCGTTCCTGCCTCGGCGAAGCCAAGCGGAAGTTTCGCCTCGTAGGTGCGGCCGCCGATTTCCACCTGTCCGCTCGGGAAAAGCGAGGTCGTGGCAAAGCCGGTTTCGCCCACGATGGGTCTGCGCTGCGCAGGTCCCGTTGTTTCGGGGCCGAGGGGCTTGCCCGCGGTGGGGGCGCCGCCGACGGCGGTTTGCAGGACGAGACGACCGAGCGGGCCGCCTTTGGGCAGGAAGCGGGTGAGGATCAGCGCCAGTACGGTGGCGATCGCGACGCCGGTGAGGACTTCCATCACCGGAGCCGCCAGATCCCCCGGGGAGAAGGTAAGCGGTTGGCCCGGCCAGACATCCGCCATCGCCCAGACGAGCGATCCGAGGATCAACGCCGCGCCGGTGAGTCCCGCGACAAGGGATCCGGGAAAGAAGAAGATTTCCACCACCACCAGTGCGATGCCGAGCAGGCAGAGCAGCAGCGGTTCGTGTCCGGAGAGCCCCGCCGCGAACTGGCCGAGAAACACCACGGCAAGCAGCGAGATGCCCGCGATGCCGAAGAACCCGAAGCCCGGCGTCTTGAACTCGATGTAGAGGCAGAGGATTCCCAAGCCGATCAGGATGGGCGTGATCGAGGTGATGTACTGCGCGAGTTTCTCCGACCAGGTCACTTCGAGGCGCAGCACCTCGGTGGCGCCCGGGGCTCCCGTCTTGCGGAGCAATGCATCGAGCGAGTCCTCGATGCCGCTGCCGAGGAGAGCCTGCGGAGGAGTGCCGTAGGGTTTCAGTGCCTCTTGTGCCGTGAGTGAGAGGAGTTCGCCCTTCGGCTTGATGATCTCGTCTCCGATCTTGAACTCCATGTCGCGGTCGATCATCGCCGAGATCACTTGGCCGCGGTAGCCCTTGCCTTCCGAAATCGAGCGCACGCGGGCCTTCAGGTAACTGACGATCTTCGACTGCATGGTTGCGTCGATCTCACCGCCGGTCGCCAGCACCGGGGCGGCGGCGCCGATCACCGCGTCGGGGGCGAAATGAATTTCATCGGTGGCCGCGGCGATCAGCGCTCCTGCGGAGATCGCCTCGCTGTTGACATAGGTGATGGTTTTTCCGGGGAAGCGGCCGATCGCCTTGATCATATCGAAGGTCACATCCAGCGCGCCTCCCGGGGTATCCATGTCGAGCACCACCGTGTGGGCACCTCGGGCGATGGCCTCTTTGAGCCCGCGCCGCAGGATGAACAGCTCGGGTTTCGAGATCTGCTCGCGGATCGGGATCACCACCACGCGCGTCTTGCCTGCCGGCATCGACTCCTCCGCGGCCCGGCCTGCCCCGGTGGGCATGGCGAGCAGCAATGAAGCGAGGCAGAGGCGGAGGGGGGAAGAAATGCGCACCGAGGAACCTCTACCCGGGCATTCCGGGGAAGCACAAGAACAAGCAGGTTGGAAATTCGCGTGTATTTTCCAAGCAGATACGCCCGGAATCCGCGAGGTGCGCAGCGGGGAAGCCGCGGATTCCTCGTTCCTGCTCAGGCGCGTGACAGCGCGGATGCATCCCATGGCG
>CAZMUK010000062.1:6767-15870 GCA_964569415.1 uncultured Luteolibacter sp.
CTCGGGGGCGTGAGTGACGATCATCAGGCTGGTGCCGAGTTCGCGGTTGAGTTCGTTGAACTCGGCGACCTCCGCTTCCGTAAACAACAGGCCGCCAGCGGCGTCCGAACGCTTGCGTGCATCCGCCTCCAACTGTCCGGGCAGCATCGCCGCATCGTTGCCATGACCGCGAATGTCGGCAAGCACGGCCCTCAGGTTGGCGGCCTGATCCCGCCCCTTGGCGAACGCACTGCAGGACATCGCCTCGGGATGGATCACTTGGAAATAGAACGCCGGGGTGTTTTTCTCCCCGGGTTGCTCCACCGGCTTTCCGCGCAGGGTCGGCAGCGATCCTCCGATGAGGGCGGCGACGATCTCATTGAGCAGGCACATTCCGTAGCCCTTGTGCCCGCCGAAGGGGAGGAGAGCCGCGACTTGAGCGGGATCGGTGGTGGGTTTGCCTTCGGCATCCACCGCGGCTGCGGGCGGGAGCGTGCCGCCTTCCCGTTTGAGTGCTTGCACGCGCCCCATTGCCACGGTCGAGGTGGCCCAATCCATCACGATCGGGAAACCGGTTGCGGCGGTTGAGGGAATGCCCCACGAGTGGGGGTTGGTGCCGAGGGTTGGGAACTTCCCGCCGAAGGGAACCACCTCGGCAAGCGCGGAGGTGCAGTTCGTGTAGGCGTAATATCCCTTTTCCGCCGCCTCCATCACATAGCCGCCGCCCCAGAGGTAGTGGAACGCGTTGTCGATGGAAATCTGGGCGATTCCGTATTGGTCGGCGAGTTCCATCGCGCGGCGGATTGCGCGATAGGCGACCGACTGTCCCAGTTTCTTATTCGCGTTCCATCGTTCCGATGCGGGGAAGCGCGAGGGCAGGACCTCGATTTCCGCATTCGGAATGCAACCGCCGGTGGCGGACCCGAACAAGTGGTCGAGGTGCAGGGCTTTGAGTGCGTGATGGGTGCGGATTCCGTGGCGGGCAGCCTCCGCAGCCAAGCGGGCGCCGTCACGGGCCTCGTCGGCACTATACCCGCGGGACTCGTAAGCCTTGGTGACGAGCGCATCGTGGTCGGCGCGGGGAACGACGAGGAAAGCGGACATGGCGCGGTGTGCGGGTTGCGGGTTGGGGAAAATCGAGAGACGCTCTCGGCGATCAGCGATCGAGGATCGAGTTCCAGTGTTCGATGTGGTCCTGCTGGGACGCGAAGAGTTCCGCGGGATCGGTATGGATGGTGATCGAGGTGATCTTGTCGCCGACACCGTTGGATTTGCAGCCGCGTTCGCCGGTATTGTTTTTGCCGGTGATTTTCCCGACCACATCGAGACCGTCGGTCACCTGGCCGAAGACCGAGTGGCGGTTGTCGAGGAACGGGGTGGGTGCGGCGGTGATGAAAAACTGCGAACCATTGGTGCCCGGTCCGGCGTTGGCCATGGAGAACACGCCCGCCGCACGGTGGCGCAACTCCGGGTGGAACTCGTCGGCAAACTTGTAGCCCGGCCCTCCGCGGCCGGTTTCGGTCGGGTCGCCACCCTGAATCATGAAGTCCTGGATCACGCGGTGGAAGGCGACCCCGTCGTAGTACCCGCGCCGGGCGAGGTTGAGGAAATTCGCGCAGGTGAGCGGAGCCTTGGAGGCGTAGAGGGTGGCGCTGATGTCGCCGGCGGTGGTATGGAGTGTGATCTTGATGTCGGACATGCGCGGCGAGAAAACACCGCCGCAGGGCGTGACGCAACCCGATTCGGGTTGCGGGGCGGAGCAGGGGACGATTTCCCGGGATCGAGGCCCCGCCGGAGCTGGTCGGGTCAGTCGAACTCTACCACGACCTCCTCCTCGGTCTCCATGCGGACCCCGGCAATTCCCTTGAGCAGCGCGGACGCGTTCTCCGGTTTGGCCCCTTGGAGTTTCTCGAACGCGGCCATGCCCTTCGGGTCGTCGAGCAATTTCCCGAAATCCATTTCCATGAGCGTGATCCGGTTGCCGTCGACATGGGATGCGTTGGTTTTGCGGATGCCGGGTTCCACCACGATCCGGATCGCCATTTTCATGTCGCCCAACATCGCCTTGGCCATCTCGGCGGCCTGCCCCCGCGCGGCGGCATCGCCCGGAACCTCCGCCGCGGGAGAAGCCTCCGCCGGAGCTGGATCCGGCTTCGGGCTAAGGATGGTGAGCTTGCCGCCCGCAAACCGGAAGCGCACCGGTTTGGATTCCGGTCTTCCGGGAACCGCTCCCTCTTCGGTGCTGCTCGGACCAATCGGACCACCTCCGCCACCCGCGCCTGCCACTGACTCGGTTCCGGAATCGAGCTTGAGTTGGAGCTTGTTGATGTCCTGGAAGGCGTAGGTCACGCGTGCGCCTCTCCTGCCGTCGCGGTCGATTTTTTCGATCTTGGAGATAGACACCCCTTCGCCCATCTTTGCAGCCTTCTTCTTCGCGGCTTCCTCGCCGAACATCGCGTCGAAGGGATCGGCAGCCGGCGCCGCTGGCGCGCTGCCTCCGAAAGCAGCCGCACCTCCCATCTGGGCCATCTGGCCGAACATCGCGGTTGCCTCGGCACCGAGAACGGTTTCCTCCACCATGGTGCCGCTGCCATCGGCCTTGATTGTGACGGTGGCCTCGTGCTCGAGGCAGGAACTCAGCGCGAGGGCGGTGGAGGCGGCGAGCACCGCAAGGCTGCGCCCGCGCATCCGTCGGCTGTGTTGAGAGTGGGCGTGATCCGCCATGGCATGGGTGTTGGTTTTCATGATGGTTTCCGGGCAGGGAGACTGTTCCACCCCAGCAGAGCACCGGGAGGGTAGTCAATTGGAATCCTGAGCTTCGCTCTTCCCCTGCGGCAACCCCGGCTGCGTCCCCGGAGTCCCGTGCTTTTCACCGGGCCGCGTTGCCTCGGCGATGGCGACCCGACGCTGGAAGTCACAGCGGATGAAATGAATGAGGAAATTGCCCAGGCTGCGCGAAATGTTCGAGAGGTTGGCGGCGGGAAGTCCGTTGGGATGGGCGGTGAGGATGCCGTGCGCGAAGATGTGTCGCATGCTCGCGGCAAGGGTCAGGACCGAGAGATCGTGTCCGTCGCGGTATCGGGCGAGATAGGTGGCGTGTGCCGGCAGGATCGATTGCTCCGCGAGAAACCCGATCAAGCGGTGCTCCGGATCGAGCGCGCGGCAATGGGCGGCGAGCTCCACGATATGTTTTCGCGGGTGATGGGCGAAGAGCCTTGTGTACGGCGCCCGGTCGCCGACCATCTCCACATAGCGTTCGAAGGCCGACCACGCAAAGAAGGTCCGCGTGAGTGCCTCGTAGCCGGCAGCAGTCTCTTCGCTGAAACCCTCGAGGCGCAGGCCTTGGAAACAGGTTACCAGACGGAAACGGTTGGCAAAGCGATAGAAGTCGAACTTGGTGCCGAGGAAACCGAGCGAGGCGATCGAGTCGTTGTCCGCCTTCACCAATTCCCGCGCTCGGGAAAACCCCGGCAGCGCGGTCTCGAGGTGGGCATGGTCTTTCGGCATCCGCAATCTTTGTACGCTGCAGCTCCCCGGCGGACAAGGGTTTCAGGTGCTGCTCCGGCCCTGCCGGAGTGTCCAGGAGTACTCTGCAGCGATCTGATCGACGACAGGGCGTTTCCATTCGGGAGGAAGGACTGCCCAGGTGTAGGTCTCTATTTCGAAATGTTGGCACGACCTCGGGTGGCGTTCACACCACTCGAGTGTGGCGCGCGCGTGGTCGATCGTCGAGCCGAGAGGCGGTGCCGGCCCGGCATCGAGGGGAATGTGGAAGTGCACGCGTGCCTCGTGGAACTCCTCCGGATCCGGTTGGGACACGAACTCGGGAAGGTCGGCGAAGCGGGCCAAACCCGCGGGGCCGCTGGCGACTACTTGGTGGGACCAGACCGGCTCATCGAAAGGACGGATGGCCGCGAGTGCGGCGGGATCGCGCGGGTCGAGGGAGATCGCATTGGAAATGTGGATCTTCGAGAGCCGGATCCCGGCATCGCGGAAAGCGTCGAGCGAGCTGCATGCATCCTCGAACTGGAGAGCGAAGTGACAGCAGTCGTAGTTCACGCCGATGCGGCGACGCAGCAAGTCCGGGTCGCGCGATGCGTTGCACAGGCGATTGAAGAACGCGATGGTCTCCGTCGTGTTTTCGAAAAGACCGAATGGTTCGGGCTCGAGACCGAGGTGGAGATCGCGGCCGCATTGATCCGACATCGCTTCGAGCCACTCCGCCATCGCGACGAGACGGGCGACCACGGCATCCGAATCGGTGTCGAAGTGCTTGTGCGATCCCGGGAGAGTCGAGACGGAGCAGGAGTCCGGGAGGTTGGGCAGTCGGGTGAGGATCCCGAACAAGCGCTTCGTGTACTCCGAGCGAATCGGCGAACTCCAGTCGGGGGCGAAGGCCCGCGTTTTGACCGGACTGTTGTGGAAGCCGCCGTAGGGGAAGCCGTTGATCGTGAATACATAGGTGTTCGTGGCGCACAGCCAGTCGGCGAAGGCGGCGGTCTTGGCGGGATCGGCAAGTTCTGCGGCGGCGACCGCCGAGAGCCGCAGGCCGATCGCCCATGGTTCGTCGGACCGGAGCAGGCCCTTGGCCATGAGTTCGTCGCGCACCGCCAGTGGTTCGCGTGCGAGCATGGCGCGGGTTTCCTCCCAGGTTTCCGCCGGGTGGATGTTGGTGCAATAGGCGAGATGCCGGCCGCGGATCCTCATGCGCTCAGGTCGGTCGGGAACCGCGGAGATTGCGAGAGGAAACGCAAGGGGTTTTCCCAGAGAACCTGTTCCACGAGTTCCCGCGGGTGGCGTCGAGCACGCATCCGCAGACCGCCCTTGGCAACCGCAAGCGGATCGGACACGCCCCAATCGCAGGCCGAGTTCATCCAAACGCGCTCGGTGCCGTGCATCTCGAGCATGTCCACCGCGCGGTCGACCGAACATTTGCTGTGCGGATACAGCGTCATGCCCGCCCAGTAGCCGGCTTCGAGCACGGAGCCGATGGTATGTTCCTCCACATGATCGACCACCACCCGGTTGCGGTCAAGTTTTCCGAAATTCGCGAGTGATTCGAGGATCAGGCGTGTTCCCTTGAGCTTGTCCTCCAGATGCGGCGTATGGATGAGAATCGGAAGCCCGTGATCGAGGGCGAGCTGAACATGCTCCTCGAAGATGGCGATTTCGTTGCGGGTGTTGCGGTTGAGCCCGATTTCCCCGATTCCGAGTACTGTGGGGCGGTCGAGGAATTCGGGAATGACCGACATCACCTCACGGGCGAAAACCGGGTCATCCGCCTCCTTCGGATTGATGCAGAGCCAACAGAAATGACGGATCCCGAAGCGGGCCGCGCGTTTCGGTTCATGGTCGGTGAGTTGGCGGAAGTAATCGTGAAAACCCGCCGGAGAGGACCTGTCGAATCCCGCCCAGAACGCGGGCTCGCAGACGGCGGCGCAACCGGCCAGCGCGAGCGCGGCATAGTCGTCCGTGGTGCGGCTGACCATGTGGGCGTGTGGCTCGATGTATCTCATGGTTCCAAGGGAGGGGAGAGTGGCACCGGCGCGCCGCAGGCCACGCCGGAACCGCAGTCGGGCACCGGGCCGAGAGGGTCGTGCGACAACATCGCAAGGATCCCGGCGGCGCGGTCCGGTTTTCCGCTCGCAAGCAAAGGCAGGCAGGCGCGCAGTGCGTCGAGCCGGGGGTCCGCCGCCTGATGCCGGTCCATTCGGTCGAGAAACGCCGCCAATTCCACCGCGAGGTTGCGCGCCTCGATGAATTGAAGGTCGAGAAGTTCCCTTGCCGCGGACATGGGGAAAGAATCGGAGCGCGCCGCAGCGGGGTCAATCCCGAAGGGGCAAGGGCAGGGACCGAACCGGGAAACGAGTAGGGGAGGGGAGAGCGATCGGGGCCCGGAAGAGCGGGGCAGGCAAGGCTGCCTCTCCTATTGCCGTTTCATTTCGTCCTCCAGTCGTTCGGCAAGCCACTGCTTCATCATCGACTGGTAGTTGAGAAACCGGGAGCGGGCCATCCTTTTGATGCGCGAAAGCATGCGCGGATCGAAGCGCAGCGTGATGGTGGTCGAGTCCTTTGCGTCCGATTCGTGCACCGACGCGGCCATCAGGCGCGGGTCGAGTTCGTGGGTTTCCCAGAAGCGGGCCTCCTCCTCTTCCGAGGGGAAGTCAGGGATGCGGGACCAACTGCTGACGGTTTCCATTCGGGTATGATTTCAGCGGCAATCCGCGTAACGACGGTCGTAGAATCTCCGCTCCCCCTCCGACATGTCGCGGGCTGCGACCACGCGGGTGGTCTTGCCGTCGGTGCTGAAGGCGAAGAACAGATGGCGGTCGGTCACCGTGCGGCCCAGCGCGTAGAAGCGCGAAATGCCGTCAGGACGGTCCTCGTCGGGCAGGAAACGCACGAGAAAGGGGTCTTCGAAAGCCTCGTCGAGTTCGCGGGGCGTGATGTTCCGCAAATCGAACGGAGCATCGATGAGGTCGAGGTCCATGACGGGGATTCTGTATGCGGAAAGGAGCGGGCGCAACAAAGATCAACGCCGGGAAGCCATCGAAGGTTCAGAGTCGGTGGCCCATGCGGTCCCGCTTGGTCTCGAGGTAACGGAGATTCTCCGGGTTCGGCGGGAGAGAGAGCGGGATCTGTTCCTCGATTTCGAGACCGTAGCCTTCGAGCCCGATCACTTTTTTCGGGTTGTTGGTCAGCAGGCGGATCCGGCGCACGCCAAGGTCCGCGAGGATTTGCGCGCCCATGCCGTAGTCCCGGAGGTCGGAAGGATAGCCCAGCCTCTCGTTGGCCTCCACCGTGTCGAGTCCTTGTTCCTGGAGTTTGTAGGCCTGGATTTTCGCGGGCAGTCCGATGCCGCGCCCTTCCTGCCGGAGATAGAGAAGCACCCCTCCCTCGGCGGCGATCCTTTCCATCGCGGCTGCCAGTTGCCCTCCGCAATCGCAACGGCGTGAATGGAACACATCTCCCGTGAGGCATTCCGAGTGCACGCGCACGAGTGTGGCGGCCGATGCATCGATCGTGCCTTTCGAGAGGGCGAGGTGGTGGCTGCCGTCCGTTCCCACCTCGTAGAGATGGCAGTCGAACTCGCCAAAGTCCGTGGGCAGGCGGATGCTTTCCCTGCGCGTGACGAGTTTCTCGGAGCGATGCCGGAACGCGATGAGCTGCGCGATCGTGCAGGCCTTGAGACCGTGGCGTTGTTGATAAGCTCCGAGTTTCCCGACGCGGGCCATCGTGCCGTCGTCGTTGATGATTTCGCAAATCACGCCGGCCTCCGGCAATCCGGCGAGGCGGGCGAGGTCGGTGGCGGCTTCGGTATGTCCGGCCCGGCGCAGCACCCCTCCGGGCGCCGCGCGCAAGGGGAACACATGGCCCGGGCGGACAAAGGCACCCGCCCCAGCGGCCGGATCCGCGAGCAAGCGGATCGTGTGTGCGCGGTCGGCTGCGGAGATTCCGGTGCTGATGCCGTTGGCGGCATCGACGCTAACCGTGAACGCCGTCTTGTGACCTTCCGTGTTCCTGCGGACCATCTGCGGGAGATCGAGGTCCTCGGTGCGCGATTCCGAGAGAGGCACGCAGATCAGTCCGCGCCCGTGGACCGCCATGAAATTCACCATTTCCGGCGAGCAGAGGGAGGCCGCCCCGATGAGGTCCGCCTCGTTTTCCCGGCCGGGATTGTCGGCGCAGATCACAAGCCGACCTGCGGAAATCTCCGCGATGATTTCCTCGATCGGGCTGAAGGTGATGTCGGTGGGATGCTGCATGCCGGAGGATCCTAACGTCGGTTCGGCGAGCAGACCGCTTTTGTGCGCTTCCGGCAAGGCCTGGATTCGGGCCGGTTCAGTTCCAGACCGGGTTGGCAGGCGCCTCGGCGAGGATCCGGTGGAGGGGAGAGAGCTTGCGCATCAGGACAGCCCACAACTCCTCATCGAGTCCGGATCCGAGGATCGTGCGGTCGGCAGTGGTCGGAAACCAAGAGGAGCGTTGGATTTCCCCCTCCAATTGTCCCGGGCTCCAACCCGCGTGCCCGGCGAATGCCCGAACCAACCGGCCCGGTCGGCGCGCGTGATCCACCGTCTCCTCGATCGAGGCGCTGTGCTTCCAATTCAGGCCTGATTTTGCATTCCACCAGAGGGCGATGAAGCTGATTCGATCGCTGCCGACCGGGCCACCCTTGTGGACCGGGAGTTGGCGGAGACGCTCGTAATCCGCCCCGGTGAGGAGATCGCCCAAGCGGGCTCCGGTGGATTTGTTGAGGATCAGGCCCTGCGCCCCGTGTTTGCGGCTGTAGCTGGTCAACAGAACCACCGACTTGTCAAAAACCCCATCGCGCAGCGAAGGGTCGGCCAGAAGGACATGCCCTTTTCCAGGTGGCACTTGGGGGTCATCTGACTCGGGCCCGGTGAATTCCACGCACCCAACATAGCCCCGAAAAGCGATTCGCCAACTCGGAAAGAATATCGGGAGACAATTTCGAGAGGGGGAATGCTTTCCTCGGATTTGATCCCGAACCGATGGCGATTCCGTTTCCGGTTTTGATGGCATCGTCGGGACTCGCGGCAATTGAGGTCCGGTGCGTCGGCACACTTGGGGAGATGCCCAAAGGAACTGGCATCTCGAACGGCCTGAGTTGTTTCCGGGATCGGTCCTTCAGGAGGACTTCTCAGCAGTGCGATCAGGGCCGACGCGCGGATTGAGATGGGAAGCGGGAAGCGGTTTCTTGGAACCATTTTTTCACCGACTTCGTCTCCATGATTCGAAATTGTTTCGGGATCGAATGGGCATGTCCGGAGCTTACCCGGGGCACACGGATGCGCTTCCTTCCTGAGGGAGTCAGCACATACAAGGTGACAGACATTTTGTATTCTCCTACCCTTTTCCCCGTATCGCCCACTGCTTACCCATGAGGATTTTTCGAAACAGCACCCTTTGCCCTTCGTTGACCTCTCGACTCTGCCAGTTTCCCTGTCGTTTTCCCCCGTTGCCGACCCCAAATCCCCGGAAATCAGGTGGCGGGAAGGTTTTCTTTTCTTGCTCCCCCGGCGGCTTGGCAATCACCCCCCTCCAGTTGCGCCGCGCCTACTGGTCTGCGCCTCCTGTCCTGTGACTTTGGTCTGCTACT
>CAZMUK010000063.1:0-15832 GCA_964569415.1 uncultured Luteolibacter sp.
GACTCCGAATGCATCGGCGAGGAATTCCGTTTGGCCGGGGAAGGGGAAGCCTGCGGATTGCAGGGATGTTTTGCAGACAGGGCCGGTGACGAGGGCATCGGCGCGGCCCTGCTTGAGTTCCGCGACCGCCTCCTTCAGAGCCGCGAGGGCGGCGGCGGCCGAGCGGGGATCGGGTCGGCCCGGGGTTCCTGCAGCGGGGTCGCCGACGAGTCGGAAATCGAATCCCCGGGGCAGGTCGGGCGAGGCGAGCGCCTTGCGTGCCACCTCCGGGCCGATGCCTGCCGGATCGCCGGTGGTCACGAGGATTGTCCGCATGCCGCGAGCATGGGCTCGGGGTTCCCGATTTCCAAGGGCGGGTTGGCGGGTGTCGGAAAATTGATCTTCAAATCCTTGCCGTGGCCGGGCCGGGGGTTTACGCCGTGGTCCCATGGAACGAGGCTCGGAGGGAGGAGCGGCGGGTTCCGCGGGTGGGCGGCCGAGGCGCCGTTTCCCCGGGGATGCGCCCGGAATGACGAATGTCACCCGCCTGCGCAAGGCGCATCCGCCGGGCGCGTCCCGCAGCAAGAGACGGTCGAGCCGCCGCCGGGGCTCGGGGGCCTCGGCCGTTGCCCGCAATTTGGTGATGGTCTGGGTGGCGTTGTTCTCCTTGGTGTCGGTGGCGGTGCTTGGTTTCGCTGTCTACCTGTGGTTGCGGCGTTCTTCGGCCGATCAGCAAAAGGTCGTTGAGCGCCAAGAGCTTGAGCGGCGCGTGGTTTCGCGGTTTCCGTCTCCCTCAGAGGAGGAGGCGCTGGCGCTGGTCAAGGGTTCTCTCGCGATCGGGTCCGAGCAGGATGTTTTCCGGTATTTCCGCGCGCCCGGGAGAAGTGCCGCCGAGGTGCTGGCCTTCGTGCGGGAGTACGGGAAACGGGGGGCGGCGGATGCCGCAGCGGTGCGCTACACGTGGCTCAGCAGCATCGACGCCAACGGGTTGTTGCTCGACGGCGTGGGGATCTCGCCTCCGGGCGGCGAGGAGATGAAGCGGCTTGCCTTGCTGACTCCCGATGAAAAGGGCGCGTGGCGGATTGATTTCGATGCCTTTGCGCGGGTGTGCGAGCCGCCTTTGGAGACGCTGCTCGAGCAGGAGGAAGGCTCCGGAGTGGTGCGTGTCATGATCGTACCCGACACTCTTTACCTTGGCCCCTTTGCGGACGAGGCGAAGTGGATGAGCTTTGCCTTGGGTTCTCCCGATCGTGAGGAGCCGCTGCGGGCGTATTGCCTGCGGGGCAGTGTCGTGGAGCGGGCCCTTCACGGCATCCTCGCCGCCGCAGCGGGCCCACGCGGCGGGTCGCCGCGGGCGGTGCTGGGCATCGTCCGCAGGGGCAAGGCGGTCGATCCCCTGTTTGAAATCACGGCGGTGTATGCCGACGACTGGGTCATGGGGCCGCAGCGTTTCGACCGGAAGTTCGAGTGAGCGGGGCTCATTTCCCCGCCCGATACCGCTCGGCGATGGGGCGGAGTTTGTCGGCGTGCTTCCGTTCGCTGCGCAGGGATTTGACGAGCAGGTCGGGGTCGGCGTAGACCGGATCGCCCTCGACGGCCATGCGGAAGGCCGCGTCGGCATTGGCGCGGTCGCCCATGGCCTCGAGCACGATGGCTGCGCCTGCGGCGGTGGCGGGAAAGGGAGGGCCGGGTTTGGCGAGTGTGGCGGCACGGTTGAAGGATGCGAGTGCGCCGGCGAGGTCGCCTGCGTCCGACAAGGCCGAGCCGAGGTTGGTGGTCGCCGTGATGGATTCCGGGCTTTTCCTCACCGTGTCGCGCCAGAGCGAGAGGCTGTTGTTCCACACCGTTTGTCGGGCCAGCGTGAGGGGCAGGCAGGCGAGGATGGCGGCAGCCCAGGCCGCGCTTGTCGGCCAGCGGTGTTTCCACGGGCAGATCGCGCAGCCCCACAGGCAGAGTCCGGCCATGGGCAGGTAGAGGTAGCGGTCGGCGGCGGGGCGGTAGATCGGGACGAGGTTCGAAACCGGGATCAGCGCAAGCCAGAACACCGCGACTCCGAGCAGGGCGGCGCGTTTGCCGCGCGAGGTCCATGTTTGCCATGCGAGGAGCAGGATCATCACCGTGAGGGCCGCCGGCAGGGTGAGTGAGCGGATGGATGCGGGTGTGTAGTCCGCGCTCAAGTGCGCGGGCCAGACGATGTGGGTGAGGTGCAGCAGCAGGATGCGCGGGACCACCTGCAGTGTGCCGAGGAAGCTGCCGCCGGCGTAGGGGGGTTCTTGGGAAAAGATCAGCGAAACCTCCGGCTTGAGCAGTTGGCGGGCGATGGCGAAGCAAGCGACCGCGGCAATGCCTGCGGCGAGGATCCGCCAGCGCCGACGGTCCGGCGGCCACGGCAGCACGGCGAGCAGGAAAGGCGCAAGCCAGGCACTTTCCTTCGAGGCCGCCGCGCAGAACAGCGATGCCACGCAGAGCAGGGGCCGGCGTTCCGCCGCGAGCAAGGCGCCCAAGGTGAAAAAGGTCGCGAGCAAATCCTCGCGATAAGTTGCCTCGCAGACCGCTTCACTGATGGCCGGATGGACGGCGAACAGCATGGCCGCCAGCGGAGCGGCCACCGCGGGAGCCTCCGGGAGCAGGCGGCGCAGCAACAAAAGCAGCAACAGCGTGTTGCCTCCATGCAGCAGCACGCTGCTCAGGTGGTAGCCGAATGGATTCTTTCCCCACACCAACGAATCCAGCATCAACGAGAGCAGGTTCATCGGCCGGTTGTTGTCGAGCACATCGAGCGAGAGCACGCGCAGGCTCAGAACATCGACGAGGTGGGCGGGTTGGTGGATGAAGGTATCGGTCAGGATTTGGGCGCGCGCGTCGTAGACGAAGTCGGCCTGCAGGATCGGCAGGTAGATTGCGATCGCGAAGAGAACGGGCAGGGCGAAGGGAAGCACCTTTTGCCAGCGGGAAACCTCGGGCGGCGCAGGGGTCGCCACCTCGGCCTTGCTCGTTTTCCGGCGCTGTTTCCGATTTCCCGGCACGGCACGATGCTAGCGGGCCGGTGGGTGATGTCCATATCGGCCGCGGTCTCCCGATGGTCTGCGGCAGGGCTTGTTTCCCGGCGGGATCTTCTGTTGCATCACGAGGCACCGCAGCGGAGTATCCGTTGCACCGCAGCCATGCACAAGATCGACACCCATCTGCATCTTTGGGATCCCGCGCGGTTTCCCTACTCGTGGTGCGCCGGCATCCCGTCGCTGAACCGGGCATTCACGGTCGACGATTATCTCGCGGCCGCCGAGGGCAGCGGAATCACCAAGGCGCTGTTCATGGAATGCGATGTCGACGAGCCGCACTCGCTTGACGAGGCCCTGTGGGTCCAAGGTCTTGCCGAGACCCATCCCTTCATTGCCGGCATCGTGGCCGCCGCGCGCCCCGGGCGCGACGATTTCCCGGAGCAACTCGAGGCCTTGCTGCGCGTCCCGAAACTGCGCGGCATCCGGCGGGTCCTGCATGTGGCCGACGACGCCACCTCGCAGACCGCGCTTTTCGCGGAACATCTGCGGCAGCTCGGCGGGCACGGGCTCACCTTCGACATCTGCATGCTCGCGCGTCAGCTGCCTTTGGCGCGGACGCTTGCCGAGCGTTGTCCCGGCACCACCTTCATCCTCGATCACTGCGGCATCCCGGACATCAAGAGCGGCGCCTTCGAGCCGTGGGCCGGTGATCTCCGCGCCATCGCGGAGCTTCCCCATGTGATGTGCAAGATCAGCGGCATCATCGCCTACGCCGCCGAGGACTGGACCGTTTCCACCCTGCGCCCCTGGGTGGAGCATGTGGTCGACTGCTTCGGTTGGGACCGCATTGTCTGGGGCGGCGACTGGCCGGTCTGCACCCTCGGAGGCACCCTGCGCCGGTGGGCGGATGCCACCGACGAGCTGTTCGCCGGTGTTTCCGAATCCCGGCGCGCCGCGCTGCTCCACGCCAACGCGGAGCGGATTTACCAAATATAATATCAATAGTATTTATCAATGATTACACCCGGCCTGCTGCGCATCGATCCCGCCGACAATGTCCTGATTGCCACCCGGACCCTCGTTGCGGGCGAGTCCATCGGTGCCGGAGACGGGCCCCTTGTCGTCGCCGCAGGGGTGGGGATCGGCCACAAGATCGCGGCGCGTGCGATCGCGGCGGGCGAGCGGATCATCAAGCACCGGGCGCCGATCGGTTCCGCCACCCGCGATATTTCCGCCGGGGAGCATGTGCATCTGCACAACATGAAGAGCGACTACCTGCCCACCTACACCCTCGACGAGGGCAACACCTTCTGCGCCGGCCATGATCGTCACTGAGCAGGCCTGGTTGCGCGCGGACGGGCGCAAGGGCATCCGCAATGTCGTCCTGGTGGCGTATCTCGTCGAGTGCGCGCATCATGTCGCGCGCGAGATCGCCTGGCCGTTCCGGGAGGATGGTGTGCATCTCGCGGGATTCGGCGGATGCTACCCCAACGCCTACGCGGCGCGGATGATGGGGTCGCTGTGCACGCATCCGAATGTCGGCGGCGTGATCCTGCTGTCGCTCGGCTGCGAGGGCTTCGACCGGCGGGCGTTGGCCGAGGCCGTCCGCGCATCGGGCAGGCCGGTATCGACCTTGGTCATCCAGCAGGAGGGCGGCACCCGCCGGAGCATTGAATCGGGTCGCGAGGAATTGCGGCGGATGCTGGCCGAGGTGGCGGATGTTCCGCGTGGGCCGATGCGGCTTGATGAGTTGGTCGTCGGAACGATTTGCGGTGGCAGTGATGCGACGAGCGGGCTCACCGCCAATCCGGCGATCGGGCGTGCTTTTGATTCGCTGGTCGGGCAAGGAGCGGCGTGCATTTTCGAGGAGACCGGTGAGTTGATCGGCTGTGAGGAGGTGATGGCTGCGCGTGCGCGGACACCCGGACTTGCGGCCGAGCTGCGGGCCTCGGTGGAGAAGGCGGCGCGCTACTATGCCGTCCTGGGCCACGGCAGTTTCGCGCCCGGGAATGCCGAGGGTGGGCTCACCACTCAGGAGGAGAAGAGCATGGGAGCCTATGCGAAAAGCGGGCACGCGCCGATCGACGGATTGCTAAAGCCCTGCGATCTTCCGCCCCGCGGCGGGCTGTATTTGCTCGATGTCGTTCCCGACGGCGAGGTGCGATTCGGGTTTCCGAACATCAACGACAACGCCGAGATCGCCGAGCTGGTTGCCTGCGGCTCGCATGTCGTGCTCTTTTCCACCGGGCGCGGATCGGTGGTGGGGTCTGCGATTTCCCCGGTGGTCAAGGTCTGCGCCAATCCGGAAACCTTCCGCCGGATGGGGGACGACATGGATGTCGATGCCGGCCGGGTGATCGAGGGCGAGGCCTCGCTTGATGATGTCGGCCGCGAGATTTGCGAATTGGTGGCTACGGTCGCTGCCGGAACGCGGACCCGTTCCGAGCAGCTCGGGCATCAGGAATTCGTCCTAACCTACAAAAGTTTCGAGCCCGCCGGGCCCTCGTGCCTGCCGGCGGGTTGAGCCCGGGGGCGGGTATGTTCCCGCGCGGGGCGCGGTCAGACGTTGTAGGTGCTGCTGGCGGTGGTGCCGCCGCGGCCGGTCCAGTTCGTGTGGAAGAATTCGCCGCGCGGGCGGTCGGTGCGCTCGTAGGTGTGCGCGCCGAAGTAGTCGCGTTGGGCCTGGAGCAGGTTGGCCGGCAGCACTGCGCTGCGGTACTGGTCGTAGAACGCGAGCGCCGTCGAGAAGGCCGGCACCGGGATGCCGCGCAGGGCGGCGGTGGCCACCACCTTGCGCCAGCTTTTCTGCGACTCCTTCACCGCGTTGCGGAAATAGTCGTCGAGCAGCAGGTTGGGCAGCTTCGGGTTGCGGTCGTAGGCCTCCTTGATGCGGCCGAGGAAGCGCGAACGGATGATGCAGCCGCCGCGCCACATCAGGGCGATGCCGCCGTAGTTGAGGTTCCAGCCGTACTCCTTGGCCGCCGCGCGCATGAGCATGTAGCCTTGGGCGTAGCTGACGATTTTCGAGGCGTAGAGCGCCTGGCGGATGTCCTCGACGAAGGCATCGCGTTTCGCGGGGTTCTTCATGGCCGCGCCCAGCGCCGGACGCGGGCCCTTGAGCTTGCGCGACGCCTTCACCCGCTCGTCCTTGAGTGCCGACACGCAGCGCGAGTACACCGCTTCGGCCATCAGCGTGATCGGAATCCCCAGATCCTGCGAGTTGATCACCGTCCACTTGCCGGTGCCCTTCTGGCCGGCGGTGTCGAGGATGCGGTCCACGAGGGGAGAGCCGTCCTCGTCCTTTTTGGCAAGGATGTCGCGGGTGATTTCGACCAGGTAGCTGTCGAGCTCGCCCTTGTTCCATTCCGCGAAGACCCGGTGCATTTCATCGGCGTCCATGCCGAGGCCGTTCTTGAGGATGTTGTAGGCCTCGCAGATCAGCTGCATGTCGCCGTACTCGATGCCGTTGTGGACCATTTTCACATAGTGTCCCGCACCGTTTTCGCCCACCCAATCGCAGCAGGGCGCGCCGCCGTCGACCTTGGCGGAAACCGCCTGGAAGATTTCCTTCACATGCGGCCAGGCCGCGGGCGATCCGCCCGGCATGATGCTGGGTCCGCGCCGCGCGCCTTCCTCGCCGCCCGACACGCCGGTGCCGACATAGAGAAGTCCCTTCGACTCGACATACTTTACGCGGCGGTTCGTGTCCTCGAAGAGCGAGTTGCCGCCATCGATGATGATATCGCCCGGCTCGAGGTGCGGGATGAGCTGGTCGATGAACTCGTCGACCGGTTTGCCCGCCTTCACCAGCATCATCACGCGGCGGGGTCTCTTGAGCTTGGCCACCATGTCGGCGATCGAGTGGGCGCCGATCACCTTCGTGCCCTTGGCCTCGTTGGCGAGGAACTGGTCGACCTTGTCGGTGCTGCGGTTGTGGGCCACGACGGTGTAGCCGTGGTCGTTCATGTTCAGGATGAGGTTCTGGCCCATGACGGCCAGGCCGATCAGCGCGATATCGCCTTGAGGTTGCATGAGGATGGGATGGGTGGGTGGCGCCGGAGGGCGCTGCCTGGCCCGGGGCGGCGGGGCTTGTAGCAGCGGGGGCGGGGGCGGTCAACCGGCAGCGGCAGGCCGCGGCGCGGGTCCGGCGGGCGGGGGAATTCCCGGCAACCCGTCGCGGGGCTTGCCCGGGCCCTTCGCCGGGGATAGACACCCGGGGTCCTGAAGTTTCTCCGGTCATGAGAGTCCTCGCCGCCGCCGCGCATCCCGACGATATCGAGTTCATGATGGCCGGCACCTTGCTGCGGCTGAGGGACGCGGGTTGTGAAATCCACATGTGGAATCTCGCCAACGGCTGCTGCGGTTCCGCCACCCTTTCCCGCGCGGAGGCTGCCGCGCTGCGCTGGCAAGAGGCACAGGCCTCCGCCGCGCTGGCGGGAGCGACCGCCCATCCGCCGCTTTTTGACGACCTCGGGATCTTCTATGACGCCGCATCGCTTGCCAAAGTCGCCGCGGTGATCCGCGGCATCGCGCCCGACATCATCCTCACCCAATCGCCCCGGGACTACATGGAGGACCACCAGAACACCGTGCGGTTGGTCGTGTCCGGAGCCTTTACCCGCGGCATGCGCAATTTCCCGACCGATCCCTCGCGCGAGCCCTGCGGCAATCCGGTGGCGCTCTACCATGCGCTGCCCCACGGCCTGCTCGACAGCCTGCGCCGTCCGGTGCCTGCGGATTTCTTCACCGATGTCACCGCCGTGCTCGCGCGCAAGCGCGCGATGCTCGCCTGTCATGCCTCGCAGAAGGAATGGCTCGACGCCACCCAGGGCATGGACGCCTACCTCGACGAGATGGAGGAGATGGGCCGCCGCGTCGGCGCGATGAGCGGCCGCTTCGCCAACGCGGAGGGCTGGCGTCGCCACTCCCATCTCGGCTTCGGCGCCGAGGACTTCGATCCTCTCAACCACATCCTCACCGACCACACGCCATGAAACGACCGCTCAGCAAACTCGCCCCCGAATGGTGGGACTACACCACCCTCGATCCCGAAATCCTCGCCGATGCCGCATCGATCAACGAGCGCAAGCTCAAGGGACTTTCGCGGCCGGGATTCACAATCCACTTTTACGACACCGTCGAGGACTTCTACACCGCCGAGGCCCTCGAGTACATCGACGCTTGGCGTCAGAGCACGCCCGACAACCCCGCGGGCATCTGCGGCCCCATCGGCCCCACCGAGCAGCTTCCGCTCGTCGCCCGCATCGTCAACGCCCTCGGGCTCAACCTCGGCAAGCACGACGCCCATTTCTGGGGCATGGACGAATGGGTGATCGACGGCGAACCCGTTTCCACGGACCATCCGCTTTCCTTCGCGCGCTGCGACAAGGCGATGTGCTTCGACCGCATCGAGCGCAAGCTGCGCATCCCGGAAAAGAACCTCCATTTCCCGACCGGCGACCTCGCCGCCTACAGCCGCAGCTACGACGAGGTGCGCTGTGTGGTGATGCAGGGCGGCCAGGGCGAGATCAAGCACTGGGCCTTCAACGATCCGCTGCCCCGCAGCGGAAAATACAAGGACGCCCCGCCGAGCCCCGCCGAGTACCGCAAGCTCGGCACCCGCGTCGTCAAGCTCCACCCGGTCACCATCACCCAGAACGCCCGCACCAGCGGTGGCGGCAATGTGGCGATGGTTCCCACCCACGCGGCCACCGTCGGCCCGCGCGAAACCTGGAAAGCCGACAAGGTCTCGATCTGGCATCCCGGCCATCACGACAATCCCTTCGGCCTGCGCCTCACCGCCCTGATGATTTCCAAGGGCATCCCCGACAGCAGCGTGCCGATGTCCCTGCTGGCCGACCACCCGAATGTGCATTTCCATTACCTTCGCTCCGGCCTCGGCAAGGTGGAGGTGGAGATGCACTGACCCGGTGCGGGGCAAGGGTCGCCGCGGGCGGTTTTTCCTCCGGAAATCGCTTTGCGGGGTTGAAACCCGTGCCCTCCTCCGCGAAGGTCGCGCGTCATGAGCCCCATTCATTCCCGCAGGGACTTCCTCAAGCTCGGCCTCGCCGCCGCGGCGCTTCCGTCGACTGCCGCCGCCTGGTCCTTCCACGACGGACGCGACTGGTTCCGCAAGCGCCGTTTCGGAATGTTCATCCACTGGGGCATCTACGCCCTCGGCGGCTACCATGAGCAGCACATGTTCCGCAAGCGGATGAACCGCGCGGATTACGCGCGCTTCGTCGGGCAGTTCAACCCGGTCAAGTTCAACCCCGACGCCTGGCTCGATCTCATGGCCGAGGCGGGCATGGAGTACCTGACTTTCACCACCAAGCACGTCGACGGCTTCTGCATGTGGGATTCCGCCCACACCGACTACAAGATCACGCGCACTCCGTACGGAAAGGATGTGCTTGCGATGCTTGCCAAGGCCTGCCGGCGCCGCGAGGTGCCGCTGTCCCTCTACTACTCGTGCGCGGACATGCACCATCCCAACTACCCCAATGCCGGGAGGGATTACGAGTTGCCGCAGCCTGCGCCGGGCGACCAGCCCGACCTCGCGAAGTACCTCGCCTATGTGAAGGACCAGGTGCGCGAGTTGTGCACCAAATACGGGAAAATCCACGGATTTTGGTGGGATGCCAATGTGCTCAAGCACCGCGACCCGTCCTTCAACACGCTCATCCGCCAGCTGCAACCCGATGCGGTCATCAACAACCGGGGTTACGACGAGGGCGACTTCGGCACGCCCGAGCGCGACTGGTACGACTTCGTCGATACCGAGGTGTCCTTCGACAAGCCGATCGAGGCCTGTCAGTCCGTCGGCTACCAGAGCTGGAGCTGGCGCGAGGACGAGGACCGCTATACCGACGCGCACTTGATCCGTTCCATCCAGAAAGTGATGGCGAAGGGAGGAAACTACCTGCTCAATGTCGGCCCGAAACCCGACGGCACGATCGACGAAGAATGCGCCGGCACCCTGCGGCGGATCGGCAAGTGGTATTCCTCGGTGCGCGAGTCGTTGGTGGATGTGCAGCAGGCCAGCCGCCTCACCGACAACCGCGATGTGGCGCTCACCCGGCGCGGCAACACGCTGTATGTGCACCTGCTCAAGGAACCCGAGACCTCGTCGGTCTTCCTTCCCCTGATCACCGCGGAGCCGCGCAAGGCGACCCTGCTCAACACCGGTGAGGCATTGTCGTGGGATGTGCCGCAACTGCCGCGCATTCACAACCACGATCCGAACCGCCTGCTGCGGATCCGCCGGCTCCCGGTCAAGGGCAAGTCCACCGCCGGCTGGGTGTTCAAACTGGAATTCGACCGCTTGCCCGAAACCCCTGCCGCCGCAACCAGCAAAGAGGAGGAAACCAAATGAAACCCGCGTATGCGTTTCCCGTCTGCGGCGCCCTGCTTGCCGCATCGCTCGTCGGCGTTGCCGGAGACGCGCCCGGCGACGGGCCCGCCCCCGGCCTGCGCTTCGTGTTCGACATGGTGCACCACAATCCCGGTGAACCGCTGTTCGAGACCAAGTACAACGATCCGCAGGTGCTGCGCGCCAAAGGCTACAACGGCCAGGTCATCAAGGCCTTCCCGCAGGCCGCGCTCACCTACGACAAGCTCGATCCCTCGCTGATGCCGCAGGGTTCGCCGCAGCGCAAGTGGGCGGAGGACTACGGCAGGTTCATCGACGGCAGGCTCGCCGCCGCCAAGGCCGCGGGCATCCCGGTCTTCAATTTCACCGATGTGCTGGTGGTGCCCGAAACCCTGCTGCTCAAATACTTCGAGGAGATGACCGTCGGCTCCGGGGAAATCACCAAGAAACTGATCGAGGAGAACCGCGTCGAGGCCATCCACGGGTCGATGCACGGCACCGACCGCCGGATCTCGATCCTCAAGCCGATGACCCGCAAGGTCGTGCTCGCGCAGATCGACGAGCTCTTCACCCGCTTTCCGGATCTGTCCGGCATCTTCGTGCGCTTCGGCGAGACCTATCTGCACGACACGCCGTTCCATGTCGGCGGCAGTCCGGTGGGGGGCGGCGCGGAGGAGCACCGCGCGCTGATCAACCTCTTGCGCGAGGAGGTCTGCGTGAAGCGCGGCAAGATGGTCTTCTACCGCACATGGGGTTGGGACGGATTTCTCACCGATCCCGCCTACTATGCTTCGATTGTCGATTCCATCGAGCCGCATCCGAACCTGTTGTTTTCGATCAAGCACTCGCAGGGCGACTTCACCCGCGATGTTCCTTTCAACAAGACGCTCGGCATCGGGCGGCATCCGCAGTTGGTCGAGGTCTCCTGCAGCCAGGGCGGGCTCTACGGCAAGAACAGCCATCCCTACTACATGGGCAAGGGCGTGATCGACGGTTGGAGCCAGTGGAATGCGGGCATGGGCGATACCGGATTGCGTTCGCTGGTCGGCAATCCGCGCTTTGCCGGCGTGTGGACCTGGACCCGCGGTGACGGCTGGGCCGGCCCCTATCCGCCCAACGAGTTCTGGGTGGACCTGAATGCCTTCGTCATCAACCGCTTCGGCCGCGATCCGCGGCGTTCGGAGGAGGACATCTTCCGCGAGTATGTGCGCGATCATCTGAAGATCGACGCAGCGCGTGCGGCGAAGTTCCGCGAGCTGTGCCTGCTGGCCACCCGCGCCACCTGGCATGTGCAGGAGTCGAGTTTCCATCCCGCCACCTCGTGGTGGTGCCGTGACGACGGATTTACCGAGCTGGACCTTTCCGCATTGGTCGAGGGCGGGCTGGAGGAAAAGGCCTTGCTCGAAAAGACCCACGCGATCTCCGACTGGAAGCGGGTTGAGGTCTTGGCCCGCGAGGTAGGCCTGCCCGACAAGGAGGATCAGGAGTTCCTCGAGGTCTCGGCGACCTACGGCCGCATCAAGATGGAGATCATCACCGAAATCTGGAAGATGCAGATGCTGGCGGCGGCGAGGGCCAGGACCGGCAAGCCCGATCCCGTCAAGATGGCGGAGGCTTTGAAGACCTACGATGCCAAGTGGGCCGAATGGCGGGCGCTCAAGGAGCGTCACGCCTGTTGTCCCAGTCTGTACAACGACAACAAGCGCTCCTTCTACCGCGTGCCCTTCGCCAAGAGTCTCGCGACCTACCGTCGGTGGGTTGCGGAAGGTGGCGCCACCCCGTCGAAGGACCGCTGATCCGCAGCAAGAGCCCCGCAGGCATTCTCCCGGGATCCGTCGAATGCCGCGAACGGGCGGCACGGAGTCCTTGCTCTGCGAGCGGTCCTTGTCCCGCGTCGGGATTTCCATGGGAAATCCACTGAAGAACCTGTGCCTTGACCCATGGTGGAATGAAGCAGACCGATCGTCCGCTGGGCGAAGCAAGGAGCCATCCGGGCAACGACGGATCCGGACGGCCGTTTGACTGCGCCCGCAAAAGAAGAACATGGTTTCTCGCCGCCGGAGAGCGGAAGGTCGCCGACAACACCGAGCCCTATCTTTGGATCACCCGTTGCCAAGCGCCAGCATGGGGAATTATTACTTGCCAGTCCGGCGGAGAAATCATCTCTTCATAGTTATTATGAGTATCCAGGATTCCTTCAACAACAACGATGGCATGCTCAACGCCATGGGGCACATGGCGGCGATCAACCAGCGCAACCGCCTGATTGCCCAGCAGAGGGAGCAGGCCGAAGCCATCAGGAAGCAAACCGCCGAGCTCGAGAAGGCCAACCGCATCGAGGCGGACCGGGCCCAGATCGAACGCCAGCGGTTGGCAATCGAACACCAGCGGCTCGAGGCCGAGGAGCTGGAACGCAAGACGCAGCGCGAGCAGGCCGAGCAGGTCAAGCAACTCCGGAACCTGATGGCGGACAGCTTTGCCGCTTTGGAAAAACTGCAAAAGGTCCGGCCGCTTTCCTGAATCCATTTCCACATCCCTACCCATGGACGATACATTTCTCCGCATGGTTGCCGCGTTGCAGGCAAACCTCGAGCTGCTCGATTCCAACCAGGATGCGCTCAGCGACTTTCAGGACATGCAGGCGCTGCGCCGCCTGAAGGCGGATCTCGCCGATTACATCGCGGGCCACGCCGCCAAAGGAGAACTGTCGCCGGATCCGCTCGCGGACATCAAGCTACGGCTTGCAGCCCTGAATCCATTCTTCCAGTTGGCCGAATCCGAAAGCAGGCGACTGCTCGACTGGAAAGCGGACTGGTTGAACGGCGTTCCGCGGGTTGGTTTGGCGAATTTGCAGCACGCAGGGACGGAACTTGCGGGACTTGCACAACAACTGCCCAGCCTGCAGGAACGGCTCCGCGGCGTGCTCGATCCCCGCGATTGGGATGTGGCGGGAAACGCCCCGTCGCTCCACCCGGAACTGCGGATCTGCGCGGAGACTGTGCCGAAGCTGAAGCTGCCCAATGCGGAATCATGCGCGGAACTTCACGGATTCGCCCACGGCACGGGAAGGCTGCACGATCGGGTGAAGGGCCATTTCAGCCGCATGGACAAGCGGATCGAGAACCTACTGCGCTTGCATGGAATTCACCAGTCGAAGGTCGCGGAGGCGGAAGATCATCTCGGAAAAGGGAATTTCCGGAGCGCGGAGCAGGTGATGGGATCCATCGGCAAGGAACCATTCGCGGATATCGACTATCAAAAGGTGGAAGCCGTGCTTGAGAAGCAGAGAGGATTGCTCAGGCGGTTCGAGAACGCGGGAACATCCGTCGATCAAAAGCATGAAAAAGGCGGATTCAAGATCGTTTGCGCGGAGCTTGAGGCCCTCCGAGGCCTGAACTTCATCTCTGGATCCCAATTGGAAGGGGAGTGCCAAGCGCTGCTGAATACAGCGACAGCGAAGGCCAAGGCTCATGCCGCCGAATTGAGATCCGCAAGAAACAAACGCATCGCTGGCGTGGGTATCGTGGCAATCATTGTTCTCTGCGTATGCATTTATGCCAGGGAGGCCGCGGCCAAGGCCGAGCGAGAGGCAGCGGAGGCGATAGCCAAGGCCGAGCGAGAGGCGCCGGAGGTGATAGCCAAAGCCGAGCGAGATGCAGCGGAGACTTACAAAAGTCAGCGGGGCAATCGAGGAGGTGACGCAAGGGAGTTCAGGATTTCATCTGGTTCGGACATATCTTTCCGCTGGTGCCCTCCCGGCTTTTTCACCATGGGCAGCCCGGCATCGGAAAACGATAGATCAAGCGATCGGGATCAAGTGCCGGTCACGCTCAGCACGGGCTTCTGGCTGGCCGAAACGGAGGTGACGCAGGCACAGTGGGAGGCGGTCATGGGAGGCAATCCGAGCCACTTCAAGGGAGATCATCTTCCGGTTGAGACGGTGAGCTGGGACGATGCCCGGGAGTTCATCCAAAAAATCAACGCTAGCGGCATGATCCCTGCCGGGTGGAAGCTGGCCCTGCCCACCGAGGCGCAGTGGGAGTATGCGTGTCGCGCCGGGGAGACTGGCCCCTACTCGGGTGGCACCCTTGACGAAGTGGCATGGTATGATGGCAACAGTGGCGGCACCACCCATCCGGTGGGGAACAAGAAAGCGAATGCCTGGGGACTGCACGACATGCATGGGAATGTGTGGGAATGGTGCGCGGATTGGTATGAGGATGAGCTGCCCGGTGGCACCGATCCCGCAGGGGCTGCCTCGGGCGTCAACCGCGTGCTCCGCGGCGGCTCGTGGTACCGCAACGCCGCCAACTGCCGCGCGGCCCTCCGGAACGGGTACACCCCGGACATCCGGTTCAGCACCCTGGGCTTCCGCCCCGCCCTGGTTCCATCCGAGTGATCAGTCATGGAGCGCAGGCATGAAGGCTGGAGTCGGAGGTTCGGGACGAACCGGAGACGGAAGGCTTCGGTGCCGGAGCATCGGCGGATCCCGCGAAGCGGGCGGATCTTTTGAGTCAGAAACCATGCGAATGAGGTTTTTCCCCCATCCGGACTGCCGGCACTGGTCTTGCTCCGCCAAGAAAAGGATGTCCGGCATGTGGCCGTGGGAAATCCGACGCACGCGGGCGGACCGATCGCGGTGACTCTGGAGCAAGAAGGCACGACATGGCAAACGCGCTTCAACTGGCCAGTCGGACCGCACGCAGGCGAACCGCTGATTGGCGAGCCGCGCCGCGCGCCCGGCAGGCGCGCGCCCGCGATCGCCGCACTCCAAACGGCGGTACGGCAGAGAAAGGCCCGACGACCGTTTTGCCGCTCACTTCGCGGCAGCCTTGTCGAGCACGACAGGCACGGCGTTCCGTGCGGGAGGGCCCGGGCGGCTGCGTCCCGCGGAGACGATCCGCCGCAGCAATTCCTCGAGGTGCCGCGCGATCCGAGGCTCCTTTGCTGCGAGATTCGTCTTCTCGGAGACATCGTCTCCGCCGATCCGGTACAACTGGCGCGCGGGCAGTCCTTTTTTCGCGGCGGCGGGATCCTGCGGCTCGGACCACCCGCCGCTCCCCGGAGCGAGCAGCAATTTCCATTCGCGATGGCGGATTGCAAAGGCGCCGGTCACCGAGTGATGCACGACCGATTCGCGCAGGCCCGGCCCGGTGCCCGTGAGCACCGGCAGGAAACTGAAGCTGTCCTCCGCGGCGTTTTCGGCGAGTGGCGCGCCCACTGCCTCGGCGACGGTGGCGAACACATCCGAAAGGCAGACAAGCGCCCCGCTCTGCGTGCCGGGCACGGCATGTCCCGGCCAGCGGACAATGAAGGGGACTCGATGACCGCCGTCCCACAGATCCGCCTTCGCTCCGCGGAGGGCTCCGTTGCAGGCATGGCCCTTGGCCGCCAGCTCCTCCATCCGTGCGTACTTCGCCGATCCGCCGTTGTCGCTGGCGAACACGCCCATCGTATCCTCCGCGACGCCGCTTTGTTC
>CAZMUK010000064.1:0-15500 GCA_964569415.1 uncultured Luteolibacter sp.
ACCCATCCCCCCAACCCATCCCCCCAACCCATCCCCCCAACCCATCCCCCCAACCATGAACATCCTCGTCACCGGAGCCGGTGGCTATCTCGGCTCCCTGCTTGTCCCTGAACTCACCCGCCACGGCCATGCCGTCACGGGACTCGACACCGGATTCTATCGCGGTGCCTGCCTCTACCACGCACCGGACGATCAACCTCCCGTGCGCAACCTCGACATCCGCTCGGTGACCGCAGCAGACCTGCGCGGATACGAGGCGGTGGTCCATATGGCCGAACTGTCAAACGACCCGGCCGGCGACTTATCCCCGGAGGCCACCCGTCGCATCAACCACCACGGATCGGTGGGGCTCGCACGAACCGCCCGCGATGCCGGCGTGCACCGCTTCATCTACATGTCCTCTTGCTCGGTCTATGGCGTGGCCGACGGTGATCAGGCGGTGACCGAGGAAAGCCCTGTGAATCCGCAAACGGCATACGCGCTCTGCAAGACCCTGTGCGAGCGCGACATCGCGAGCCTCGCCGGACCCGGCTTCGGGCCGGTGTTCCTCCGCAATGCGACGGCCTTCGGTGCCTCGCCGAGCCAGCGTTTCGACCTGGTGGTCAACAATCTCTGCGGGCTTGCCTGGACGATGGGCGGCATGACCCTCACCAGCGACGGAAGCCCGTGGCGCCCGCTCGTCCACGCACTGGATATCGCCAAGGCCATCCGCATGATCCTCGAGGCCCCGGCCGACCTCGTTCACGGACAGACCCTCAACATCGGATCGGACACCCACAATCTGCGGGTGCGCGACATCGCCGCGACCGTGGCAACGGAATTCCCGGGCTGCCGGGTCTCGCTTGGCACCAACGGAACAGACAACCGCAGCTACCGCGTCAGCTTCGCGAAATTGTCCGCTCTGCTCCCGGAATTCCGCTGCGAGTGGGATGTGGCGGCGGGTGCGCGCCAGTTGAAACACCTCTTCGAAACCATCCGGCTCGCACCCGAGGACTTCCTTGCGCGACCCTACACCCGCATCCGGCAACTGCGGCACCTGCTCGAGACCGGACAAATCGACAAGGGATTCTTCTGGAGGGCCGCAGCATGAAACCTTCCCCGACGCCCGCCTGCCGGATCTGCTCCTCGCCGCTCAACGAGGTGATGTGCGATCTGGGAATGTCCCCGGTGGCAAACTCGTATGTGCCCTTCACCGAGCCGGACTCCCGCGAAGCGCGCCACCCGCTCAAGGTCTTCGTTTGCGGCAAGTGCCTGCTCTGCCAGGTGGAGGCCCTCGAAAAACCGGAGGCGATCTTCTCGGACTACGCGTACTTCAGCAGCTTTTCCTCAAGCTGGGTGGAGCACGCGCGGGAATACTGCGCGATGATGGTATCCCGCTTCGGACTCGGACCCCGATCGATGGTGGTCGAGGTGGCAAGCAACGATGGCTACCTTCTCCAGCATTTCCGCGCCGCGGGCATTCCGGTACTGGGTGTCGAACCCGCCGCCAATGTGGCGGAAGCGGCAATGCGCTTGCGCGGCATCCCCAGTCTGGTGCGCTTCTTCGGCAAGGATACCGCAAGGCACCTTGCCGAACAGGGTGTGCTCGCCGATCTGGTGGTGGGAAACAATGTCTTCGCCCATGTGCCCGACCTGCACGACTTCACCGCCGGACTGCGGACCATCCTGCGTCCGGAGGGAGTGCTTACCCTCGAGTTCCCCCACGTGCGGCGGCTCATCGAGGGCAACCAGTTCGACACGATCTACCATGAGCATTTTTCCTACCTCTCGCTGCTCTCGGCGGAAGTGATCCTTTCCGCACACGGTCTGCGGATCTTCGATGTCGAGGAACTCCCCACCCACGGAGGCTCGCTGCGGATCTTCGCGTGCCACGAGGAGGCGCGCTCGCCGTTGCTTGCCACCACCGACCGCGTCCGCACCGTCCGCGATGGGGAAATCGCGGCCGGGTTCTCCTCACTCGATACCTACCGGGCCTTCGACGACAAAGTGCGGCATACCTGCGAAGAGGTACGCTCGTTCCTCGAGTCGGTGCATCACGACGGGAAATCGGTGGCCGCCTACGGCGCGGCCGCAAAGGGAGTCACCCTGCTCAACTGCTGCGGGATCGGTTCGGATCTGGTGGAATACGCGGTGGACCGCAACCCGGCGAAACAAAACCACTGGATCCCCGGCGTGAGGATCCCGGTTCATCCGCCGGAAAAGATCTTCGAAACAAAGCCGGACTACCTTCTGATCCTTCCCTGGAACCTCGAGGAGGAGATCCGCCGCGAAATGGAACCCGCTCGCGAATGGGGATGCCGCTTCGTGGTGCCGATCCCGGAAATCTGCGTGACTCCATGAACACCGCGGCGCCGATGCCTCCGGGGGTTTCGTCCGACGAGGGACAGCGGATGCACCGAATGGTGAGGGAACTCTTTCCCCTGTGCCGCAGCATCACCGGAGACGGACTGCGCGCCACTCTCGAACAAATCGGTGCGGAGATCCCGCTTTCCACCACCGAGGTTGCATCCGGAACGCGCGTTTTCGATTGGACGATCCCGCCGGAATGGAACATCCGCGACGCGTGGATCCGCGACAGCACAGGGCGGAGCTTCGCCGAATTCCGCAACCACAATCTCCATGTGGTGGGATACAGTGAACCGGTGTGCCGCACAATGGATCGAAGCGAGCTTGCAAAGCGAATCCACACCCTGCCGGCACAGCCGCATCTGATCCCCTACCGCACGACCTACTACCGCCGCGGTTGGGGATTCTGCATGAGCCACAACGATTTCCAGTCCATCGCGGACGGTCCCTGCGAGGTGCGGATCGACTCCACCCTCGAACCGGGATCCCTGACCTTCGGGGAATGCGTGCTTCCGGGTGAATCGCCCGACGAGGTGCTGGTTTCCGCCCACGCCTGCCATCCCTCCCTCGCCAACGACAATCTCAGCGGGATCGCGGTGGCGGTGGCGATGGCGCGCCACCTCGCGGGACGCCGCAGGAAACTGGGATACCGTTTCCTGTTCGCGCCGGGGACGATCGGTGCGATCGCATGGCTCCGGCTGCACCAAGGTGAACTGTCCCGCGTCAAACACGGACTGGTGCTTTCCTGCGCGGGAGACGGGGGCGCGCTCACCTACAAACGCTCGCGACGCGAAGGATGCCCCACTGACCGCGCGATGGAACAAGCACTGCGCGAGTCGGGCCTCGAACACCGGATCCTGCCCTTCATTCCCTACGGATACGACGAACGGCAATTCTGTTCGCCGGGCATCAACCTGCCGGTGGGATGCCTGATGCGCTCGCCACACGGAACCTTTCCCGAATACCACACCAGCGCGGACACCCCGGACTTCGTGTTCCCGCAAAAGATGGAGGAAACACTCCGTGTCGCCCTCGCCGCCTGCAGGATCCTCGAGGACAACTCAACCCTCGTGAACCTGCGGCCGGAATGCGAACCCTTTCTCGGATCCCACGGCCTCTATGGCGGATCCGGCGGCTCCCGGACATCGTCATTCGACGAACTCGCGCTGCTCTGGGTTCTCAATTTCTCGGATGGATCCCACGACCTGCTTTCGATCGCACAACGGGCGGGTCTGCGCTTTGAAGCGGTGACTGAAGCCGCGCACGCACTGCAGGCGGCAGGCCTGCTCGACAAGCGCTGAACCGCCTCAACAGGCATCGCCGGACCCATCGGCAGGCTCCCACCGCAGGCTTCGCTCGGAGCGAAGCAAGGCATCCATCGCAAGCTGGGCCGCTAGTCCGTCCTCAAAGTCGGCATCCAAATCGGGATCCGTCCGCCCGCGCAGACAGGCGTCGACAAACGATCCCATCATCCTGCCCAAGGCACGCGGATTGCCGTCGCACGGATCGCCGGGCAGGGGCACATCGGTCCACTCCGCCGCATTCGGCGCCGAGGCCTTGAGGAAGTCCACCCCGCCGCGGCTGAGCGCCGCCTTGAGCGCCCCGCATGTGCCGATCACTTCAAGATATCCGAGCGGAGCAAAAGGAGGAGTGATCCGGCTGGCGAAAAACTGCGCGCGCACTCCGCTTTTCAGCGACATCCAGGCGGTGGCGAGATCGTCGGTGCCAAGGCCCGGACCGAACGCCTCTCCCTTCCCGGCATCGATCCGGTGGGTGAAGCCGACAACCCGTTCAAGGGGGCCGAGAACATGGCGGACGATGTCGAAAAGATGCGAGCCGAGATCGAAAAGAATCCCGCCGCCCGCCTGTGATGGATCGTCTCGCCAGGTGCGGACGCGGCCGGGATGCAGGCCGTCCCAGCGGTCGTACTGGATCCTCGCGAGAAAGGGCTCGCCGATGTCGCCGCGCGCGATCCGTTCACGCAAGGCGCGGATTCCGAGGTTGTAGCGGAAGGTGAAGGCGACCTGATGAACGACGCCCGCGCGCCGTGCTTCCTCCCGCATGAGTCGCGCCTCCGGCACATCCAGCGCAAGTGGCTTCTCGCAGAAGACATGTTTGCCCGCGCGCAGCGCGCACAACGCATGAGCGGCGTGGGCCACCGGAGCACTCGCGATCGTAACCGCATCGATGCCCGCACGGGCGCACATCTCCGCGGGGTCGTCGTATGCATCGGGCACACCGAACCGCGATGCGAGGTCCCGCGCGGCGGAAAGACGCCTCCCGCACACGGCCACGACCCGCGCGCGCGGGTGGGCCTGCAGGCCCGGGATGTGGCACTCCGCCGCGAACGCGCCGGTTCCCATCACGCCAACACGGAGTACGGACCCACCGGCCATGGTGCTTATCTAGGGCTCCGCACGCCACCGGACAAGCACCGGAAACGCGGAGTCTTCCTCCAGTTCCACCCTTCATGAAATTCCAAGCCACTCCCCTGCCCGGCGTCTTCACCATCGACCTCGAACCCCAGCGGGACGCACGGGGCTTCTTCGCACGGGCCTTCTGCATGCGGGAGTTCGCAGGGGCGGGCATTCTCTTCCCGGTGGTGCAAGCCAGTATCTCCCGCACAATCACACGCGGCTCGCTGCGCGGCATGCACTACCGCAACGGGCCGCCCCCGGAGCCGAAGCTCGTGCGCTGCATCCGCGGTGCGGTCTGGGATGTGGTGGTGGACCTGCGACCGGCATCGCCGACCTTCGGTCAACATGTCGCCGCGAAACTCAGCGCCGCCAACGGCCGCGCCATGGTGGTGCCGCCGGGATGCGCCCACGGCTTCCAGTCGCTCACCGACCACGCGGAGACACTCTATCTGGCCGGGTCGGAACATATCGAGGGAAGCGAAGCCGGCATCCGCTTCGATGACCCTTCGATCGGCATCCGCTGGCCGCTGCCGGTACGCCTGATCCACCCGCGCGACCTGTCGTGGCCGCTGCTCCCCTCGCGGAAAACCCTCCTCATCACCGGATGAGATCGGAAGCGTCCTCCGCCGTCCGCCGCATCGCCCGGCGCGTCACAAGGCTTCTCGTCCACGGCAGCCGCCAACCTGCACGACCGAACAAGATGGCGGCGGTGGTGGTTCCCCTGCGCGGGGAAGGAGCCCTCGATGATGACGAACGCTTCGCGATGCGGCAACTCCGAAAGCACCTCGGCGACCACGACCTCTTCGTGCTCCTGCCGCGCGGTACGCGCAATCCGCTGCCGGAGTTCACTCCGGTTCGTTTCCCGCGGAAATTCTTCGGATCAGCGGCGCGTCACGGGGTCCTGCTCGCATGGCGGCGCTTTTACCTCCGCTTCGAGGAATACCAATTCATCCTCTTCCATCATACCGACAGCCTCGTGTTCTCCGACCAGCTTTCGATGTGGTGCGCAAAACCGATCGACTACATCGGCGCGCCGTGGCTTTCCTGCGCGGACAGCCCTTGGGTGACCCGCGAGCGCGTGGGCAACGGCGGCCTGTCCCTCCTGCGGACGGAGGCGGCCGTCCGCGCGATCGACGCACGCCACCGCAGCCGTCCCCTCTCATGGTGGCTCGATGGATTCGTCCGCCATTGCCCGCGACGGGTGGTGGATATCCTGCGCAAGATGCCGTCTCCCGCCGCCCGCGCCGCAGGACCGCTGCTCGATGAATGGGATGCGGTTCACGACCCGGCGCCCCACCATCGCAACAACGATGTGTTCTGGTCGGATCTGGCACCGTACCATGACCCGGACTTCCGCGTGGCACCGCTGGAAGAGGGACTTGCCTTCGCCTTCGAGGTGAATCCGGCGGGTTGTTTCGCGCGCAACGGGCGACGCATGCCCTTCGGTTGCCACGCGTGGGGGAAATACGACCGCCGCTTCTGGGAGCAACGGCTCCGCAAGGAGGAGCTTGATGGTGGCGAAACCGGAGGAAGGATCCCGACTCCCTCCGCCCTGCCCGATCCACCGCGGCAATGCCTCGGTTGGCCCTGGATCAGCACCGCCCCTCCGCCGCCACCCGCCTCGCCCGACGGCACGCCATGGCCACGCATCTCGGTGGTCATTCCCTGCCTCAATCACGGCCAGTATCTTGAGCAAGCCCTCCGCTCGGTGATCCTGCAGGGATACCCGAACCTCGAACTCCTCGTGATCGACGGAGGAAGCACCGATCACACCCGCGCGGTGGCCGATGCCTACCGCCCGTGGATCACGCGCTTCATCTCGGAAAAGGACGGCGGGCAGTCCGCCGCAATCAACCGCGGCTTCTCGCTCGCCACCGGATCCGTCTTCAACTGGCTCTGCGCCGACGACATGCTCTGTGAGGGCTCTCTCGAAACCGTGGGCAAGGCTTTCCTCGATCCGGCCGTGGATGTGTTCTCCGGGGCTTGCGTGCACCTTTGCGAAACCGACCCTTCGAGCCCGAGTACACGGCCTCCTCCGGGAAACGGATGGACCGAAACCCCCTACCTCCAGGGCGTGTGGCAACCGAGCACCTTCTGGAGGAAATCCGCCCTCGGACGCGAGGACGCAGTGTGCACGAACCTGCATGTCTGCATGGATCGTGAACTTTGGTGTTATTTGGTGTCTAACAATGCAACTTGGCGATGGACCGATTCCTGTCTCTCGGTCTATCGTTTCACCGGGGAAAACAAGTCGACAACCAACGGGATGCGCACCGTGCGGGAGATTGCGACGATCCACTCGCGCTATTCGCCGGAAGGGTCCGTGGCGGACTGTTGGTTGCTCGGCCTCTGGCTGCCGCTCGCGGAGGCGGCGCGGACGGCTTCCTCGGGGCCAGCGCGGGCGGCGATGCGGCTCGCGTCGGCATCGGTGTCGGCCTGCCTGCTCGCGGCCTTTCCCGCGCGGGAGATCCGGGCCCTGCAGCGCGAGTACCACTCCTACGCACGATGGGTATGAACGCGCCGCATCCGGTCAATCACGCGCAGAGGCCGCGGGTGGCCTTCGTTTCCACGATGGAAGGCTGCCCGTGGGGAGGCAGCGAGTGGTTGTGGCATTCCGCCGCCCTGCTGCTTCGCGAAGCGGGCTGTGCCGTGGCGGTCTCGGTTCCGCGATGGGATCCGGTTCCGGATCCGGTGGCTGAACTCCGGAACGCGGGATGTGCTGTCCGCCTGCGCCCGCGCCGGGAAGGCATGCGCCGCCAGATCCTGCGGCGCTTGAGTCGGATTGGCGGCAGCGCGGACCCAGGCCGCGTGGATGCAGACTGGCTGCGGCATACAAAACCGGATCTGGTGGTGATCTCCCAGGGCTACCCGCTGGAGGGGATCGGGTGGATGCGGGAATGCGTGCGCCGAGGCATTCGCTACACCACCATCGTGCAAGCCGCCGGAGAGTTGTGGTGGCCGGAAGATGAACTGCTCGAGGATATGCAGAGCGCTTATCGCAACGCGGAAGCGGTGTTCTTCGTGTCGGATGCAAACCGGCGGGTTGTGGAATGGCAATGCGGTGCGAAGATGGAAAACGCGGAGCCGATCTCCAACCCCTGGCACCGGTCGGTGGGCGGGGATGTTCCGTGGCCCGAGGATGACGGCACCTTGCGCATCGCTTGCGTCGGCCGCCTCGATCCCCGTGCGAAGGGTCAGGATCTGGTGCTGCGCATGCTGGCGCTTCCCGCTTGGCAGGGCCGCGCGCTGACCGTGCGTTTTCACGGAAGCGGGCCCTGCCGCGAGTCGCTCAAGGCGATGTCGGCGATGCTCGGCGCCACCAACGCTTCCTTCGCCGGGGAGAGCAGCGACATCACCACGCTGTGGGCCGCGCACCATGCCCTGCTGCTGCCCTCTCGCTACGAGGGAGCGCCGCTTGTGATCCACGAGGCCATGCTTTGCGCGCGCCCGGTGATCACCACCGATGTGGCGGGAAATACCGACCTGCTGGCCGACGGCATCAACGGGTTCGTGATTCCGGCACCGACCCTTCCGCTTCTCGCGCAAACCATGGAACGCGCGTGGCAACGGCGGGACGCATGGAGGGAAATGGGGCGCCGCGCCCGGGAAACGGCCCTCACCTCGCTTCCGCCCCGGCCGGCAGCGGATCTCGCGAAGCGCTTGATCGGATTGAGCGGCAACCAATCGCCATCGTGAGGGCATCGCTGATCATCGTAACCCGCGGACGCAACGAGAGCCTGCACGACACGCTCCAAACGCTTTCGCGCGTCTGCGTCCCGGACGGACTGGAAACGGAGTTGATCGTGGTCGGCAACAGCCCGGAAGGCCCCGCGCAATCATGCGGCACAGCCCAATCCTGCGGCTCGCTCCCGCTGAGGCACTTGCACGAGCCCCGGCCCGGGAAATCGCATGGGCTCAACACCGCGGTCTCCCGCGCCACCGGCGACATGCTGATCTTCACCGATGACGATGTGCGCCCGCCGCAGGGATGGCTCCGCGAGATGGCGGAGGCGATCGCCGATGGCCGGGACGCGGTTTTCGGGAAAGTGGTGCTCGATCCCGTTCTCCTGCGGCCTTGGATGGAACCACTGCACCGCTCATGGCTGGCATCCAGCGAAGTGGAATCACAAAGCGGCGGAATCGCGATGATCGGTGCGAACATGGCGGTCTCGCGGGAGGTCTTCTCGCGCGTGCCGCGCTTCGAACCGCAACTCGGGCCGGGAGCACTCGGATTCGGCGAGGATCTGCTCTTCGGAATGCAGTTGCAGGCCGCGGGCTTCCGGATTGCCGCAGGAAAGGGCGAACCGCTGGTCCATCGCCCGTGTCCATCCCGCCTGCTGCACGATGCCTGGATCCGCACGGCGGAGGCGCAAGGCAGATCGCGCGGCTGGATCGGACATCACTGGGACCACTGGAACTGCAGACTCGCGCACATCCGTCGCGCCCGCATGCGGATCCACCTCCGCCGATGGCGCCGGAAACAGCCGGATCAACGGAATGCGGAAGGATGCCCCGCGGAGGAAATGAAACGCGTGATGGCTCTCGCGACGGTCGAGGAACACCTGCGGCAGGCCCATCGGCCCCGCAACTACGAACTCCGCGGGTTCGTCCGCGTTCGCGATGACGAATGACCCGTCAACACCCGGGGTAACCCAGCCATGGCGTATCAGCGTGGTGATCCCCGCCTTCAACCGGGCGGGGGTGCTTCTGGACGCGGTGGCGAGCGTTCTCCGCCAAACGCTTCCCGCCTTTGAAATCATCGTCGTGGACGACGGTTCGACCGATGATACCCCTCGAGTCACGGCATCGTTGCCACCACCAGTGCGCGTGATCCGCCAAGACAACCGCGGGGTGGCCGCGGCACGCAACACGGGGATTCTGGCCGCTCGGGGCGAGTGGATCGCTTTCCTGGACTCGGACGACATCTGGCTTCCTTCCAAACTCGAGGAACAAACGGCGTGCGTCGCGCGCACCGGGACAAACTTTTGCTTCTGCGAGTGCCTGATCCGCGACCTCGAGGAACGGGAGGAGGTCCCGCGGCCTGACGGCGATGCAGGGATGACCGCCGATTCGGTGCACCCGCCCGGCGACCGCTCGTCCCTGCTGCGCGAGGACCATCCCTTCGTGCAATCGATGCTCGCTGCGCGCACGAACCTGCTGCGGGCTGGACTCTTTGATGAATCCCTCGCGGTGGCGGAGGACACGAAGCTGTTTCACCGCATCGCGCTGGATCACGGGTATGCAATGCTGCGCCACCCGCTGGTGGTGGTGGACCGCAGGCGGCGACGAAACGGACTTTCGGATCCTTCCGCGCACGGAGACCTGTGGAACCATTGGGACAGCGCACGACGCGTACAGGAGGAACTCCTGGCGAGGACCATCGTCCGGGACCGGGAACTGGCGCGACTTTGTCGGAGACGCATCGGGTATTTCGCGTCGCAACAGGCGGTGAATGCGCGCCTGACCGGAAGAATCGAAGCCGCGCGCGCCCTTGCCCGGAGCGCGCTGGGCAAGACGACGCAACTTCGCACGGTGTTGCGCTGCCTGCTCGTGCTCGCAGGTCCCGGATGGATGCAACGCGTTTTGAACCGACGGCGGCTTACGCGAAACCGTTAGGATTTCCGGAATGCATCGATGCGGAACCTCGCCGTATGTTGGTGCTGTTTCGCCCCCCCGGCGGGACAGCCCCCCGGATCCCTCACCCCATGAAGACCCCTCCCGCAGCCCACCACCATCGGCCTCAGTGGCTTCCTTTCGCGGCCACCTTCGCATCCCTCTGCGCCATCCTTTCCGTCGCGGGATGCTCGGATACGACTGCAACCGCACGCATCCCGATGGAGGCCTCCGCCGCAAGGCCCGTGCGCACCCTCGCGGCAGGCGATGAGATCAGCGTCGGGTTTCCCGGCGCACCGGAACTCAACTCGAAACGAAAAATCCAACCCGATGGTTCGGTGAGCCTTCCCACGGTCGGCGATGTCCCCGCCGCGGGATCCTCGATTCCGCAACTACGCAGCCGCCTCATCGCACTCTACCGGCCACACCTCCGCAACCCGGATGCGATCATCGCCCTCGAGTCGGCCGCCGCAGGCATCTATGTGTCGGGCGAAGTGGTGCGCCCGGGCAAGGTGGCGCTCGAGAGACCGATGACCGCCCTCGAGGCAGTGATGGAGGCCGGCGGATTTTCCGAACTGGCCAATACTTCCAAGGTCAGCGTGATCCGCAACGAGGGCGGCGTGCAGCGCCGATTCGAACTCAACATGAAAGACACGCTCTCCGGATACGGAACCCGCCCCTTTTACCTCCGCCCCTACGATGTGGTCCATGTCCGCCAGAGCGTCTGGTGATGCAAACAAAAGAGCACGAATTTCGCCGAAATCCCCGAACCAAAACCGAAACCAAAACCATGCCCACCGCCACCCGTGCCGCCGCCATCCGGACCGAATCCGCAGCTTCCATCCTCTCCCGACGACTCGCCTCCTTGCGCTCGTCGCGGGATACCGTGGTGATCGCGAGGCCGGGTCGCGATGCACGGCTCGGACGCGCCATCGCCTCAAGTCTCGGACTGCCCTTTGATGTGTTATCGGTGGAGGATGTCCGCAGCGAATGCGCTCCGGAGGTCACGCTCGGCGCGGTATGCGGCGGCGGCGTGCGCATCCTCGATTTCCCGCTCATCGACCGTTTGGGTCTGAATGCCGGTCAAGTGTCGGAGGCGGTGGCCGCGGCCACCCGCCGCGCGGACGAACGGGAACGACTGTACCGCAAACAACTGCCCTCGGTGGATGTCGCCGACCGCACCGTGGTGCTTGCCGACGATGGATCCGCACCCTGCCAAACGATGCTCTGCGAACTCCGTCTTCTCCGACGCCGCCATGCCGAGCGGATCATCGTAGCCACCACCCGCTGCTGGCCGGAAACCCTGCGCAGCATCGCGGTCGAGGCCGACGAAGTGGTGCTGGCGACGGAATCCGGGGAAGAAACCGCGGCACCCGCCGCAGTCTGTTAGATCCGCGGAAACACCCCCGCGGAACTCACCCGCCGGCCTGTTCGAAGACGCCGCCTCCGAGCAACCTTCCGCCGTCGTAGAAGGCGCACACCTGCCCCGCCGCCAACGCACGCTGCGGCACGCGGAAACGAACCTTCACGCGATCGTCGGCAACGAACTCGAGCTCGGCAGGCTCCGCTTTGGCACGGTATCTCGGCTGCGCCTCCACCCGCACCCGTCCGCGGAAGTCGGGATCGGTGATCTGGAGAGACCCCACCACGCAGTCCCGCGCGTACAGCCCCGAGGTGGAGACATCGTCCCATCCCACGATCAAGCGGTTGGTCGCAGGATCCTTGCCGACCACCACATACGCGCATCCCTCGCGCGGTGAGGCGACGCCGTGTCCTTTGCGCTGACCCAGCGTGTAAAGATGCAATCCGAGGTGCCGACCGAGAACTTTCCCGGCGGTATCGACGATGTCCCCCGGCCGGTCGGGGATGTGATGACGGAGGAAATCGGTCATTTTCACCTGACCAAGGAAACAGATCCCCTGACTGTCCTTCTTCGCGGCCACCGGCAGTCCGGCATCCCGCGCATACGCGCGCACCTCGGGCTTGAGCATCGCCCCCGTGGGAAACATGGCGTGCACCACCTGCTCACGGGTCATCAACGCGAGGAAGTAGCTTTGGTCCTTGTTCGGATCCGCTCCGCGAAACACCGCGGGAACCCCATCGACATCGCGCCTCCGCGCGTAGTGGCCGGTGGCGACATTCGCGAAACCCTGATCGAGCGCGTACCGCAGGAACAACCCGAATTTCATCTCGCGGTTGCACCATACATCGGGATTGGGCGTCACGCCGCCACGATAGCCGTCCAACAACAAGGCCACGATACGCTCGCGATACTCGGCCGTCATGTCCACCACCCGAAACTCGATGCCCAAGGCACGACAAACCGCATGCGCGTCTCGGATGTCCTCCTCCCACGGACAGTCACCCGGAATGCCCTCGGCGTTGGTCCAGTTTTTCATGTAGGCACCCACCACCTCGTGGCCCTCGCGCAGCAGCAACGAAGCGGCCACCGCGCTGTCCACGCCGCCGGAAAGCCCCACCAACACCCTCGCCATGCAGGAAGCATGCCCTCGCGCCGCCGTTCCGTCCAACCGGAACCTGCGAGCATGCGGCACTCAACTCCCGGCCGCGCCAAGGGCCTCCCTCTCAACCGCACTCACAGCAACCGGCCGGCCCTCCGCATCGACCTTGACCACCGTGACCGCACCCTCGGCGGCAAGCTGTCGCCCGGCATCGAGAACCTCGAACTCCCAGGAAAGCGAGCTGCGGCCCACCCCGGCGAGGCGGATCCGCACCTCGATGCGGTCGCCCGCACCAAGGGGTAGGCGATACTCGCAGCGCGCCGAGACCCGCGGCCACCCGGCACCACCCGGACCAAAGACCGGCACCCCGCGCGAGCGGAGGAAGGCGTGCTCGGCCTGCTCGAAATAGCGAAACACATTCGGGAAATGCACCCGCCCGCTCGCATCGGTGTCGCCGAAGGCAACCTCGCAGCGATGACAAAACGACGGCTCGCCCGTCATGGCTCGAATTTCCCGACCAGCACCGAGGCATTGTGCCCGCCAAACCCGAAGCTGTTGCTCACCGCCAGGCGCACCTCGGCCTCCCGCGCGACATTCGGAACGCAGTCGAGATCACACTCGGGATCCTGGTCCTCGAGATTGATCGTGGGCGGCACGATGCCGTCGCGGATCGCCATCACGCTGGCGATCAGTTCGATGCCTCCCGCAGCACCGAGCATGTGCCCGGTCATCGACTTGGTGGAACTGACCATGAGACCGCGCCTCGCGTGTTCGCCGAACGCGAGCTTGATCGCCTTGGTTTCGGCGATGTCCCCGAGACCGGTGGAAGTGGCATGCGCGTTGAGGTAGTCGACTTCGGAGGGATTTTTCCGGCCGTGATCGAGAGCCATGCGGATCGCGTGGGCCGGACCACTGCCATCGGGCGACGGAGCGCTGAGGTGATAGGCATCCGCACTCACCCCGTAGCCGAGCAACTCGGCGTAGATGCGCGCGCCGCGTTTCCTCGCATGCCCGAGTTCCTCAAGCACCACCACTCCCGCTCCCTCGCCCATGACGAAGCCGTCCCGACCGCGGTCAAACGGCCGCGAAGCGCGCTCGGGCTCGTCGTTGCGGGTGCTCAGGGCCTTCATGTTGGCGAACCCGCAGAGACCCATCGGCAGGATCGTGGCCTCCGCACCGCCGCAGACGAAGCCGTCGGCATCGCCGAACTTGATGATCCGCCACGCCTCGCCGATGTTGTGGTTGGAAGTGGCGCAAGCGGTGACAATGACCATGTTGGGGCCCATCAGGCCGTGCTCCATGGAAATGATCCCGCTCGCGATGTTGGAAATCATCATCGGAATCGTGAACGGCGAGACCCGCTTGGGCCCCTTGGTCATGTAGACGGTGTGCTCGCTCTCCAAGGTGGAAAGGCCGCCGATCCCGCTTCCCACCATCACACCGAAGCGCCGGGGGTCGATCGCACCCACATCCAATCCGGAATCCGCCAAAGCCATCTTGGCCCCTGCCACGGCAAACTGGACATAGCGGTCCGCCCTCCGCGCGTCCTTGGGCACCTTGAAATACCCGTCGGCTACGAAATCCCGGACCTCTCCCGCGATCTTGCACTCAAAGGGCTCCGGGTCGATTTGGGTGATCCGACGCACACCGCTGCGCCCACCTTTCATCCCGTTCCAAGTGCTCTCAAGATCGTTGCCCAAGGGCGACAGACAGCCAATGCCGGTAATGACGACGCGTCGCTCGTTCATGGTCAGGTCGGGTCAGTCTGACGCGCCCGCACCCCCCGCGCAAGCCTCTTGCTGGCGGAATGCACCCGCCGCCTCACAAGCCGCCCTCCCGCGTGCCCTTGCGGTTTTCCGCACCGCACCGCGGGCAGACGACGATCCCCCCGCCCTCCTCTTCAAACACATGCTGGCACCAACGGCAGAAGACCCGCCGCGCCAAGGCCCGCCTCTCGACCAAGCCGCGCCGCCAGCGGGACAGCACGGTCGCCACCAGCACCGCGCCGCCGGCGGCAGCCAACACGCCGGTCACGAATTCAGCGGGGCTCAGGTCCATGGTCGCTCGTTCTGCCGAAGAAAACCTCCACCGGCAACCACCCCTCGAAGCGAGGCTCGGTCCGCAGACCCAGCCCCCGCATGCGCGAACCCAAGGCAGCCGCCTCCGCCCCTTCTCCCACCGCCAAGCCCTCCGCCACCACGCCTCCGGCCCCGATCCTCACCAGCAAACGCGGAGGATCCGCCACCCACTCGTCGCGCATCCGGATCCCCGCAAGGTCCGGCACTCCTCCATCCACGATCCTCACCGCGCGGTCGAGCGAACCAATCCGCGCCGTCCACCGCTCGTCACGCGGACGCTGATCGGCCAACGGATCCAGCGGCGTGCGGCGGGGCAACTCGATCCTTCCCGGCTCGGAAAGCCTCACGGGCTCCGGCGACTCCTCTTCCCATTCGACCAACACAGGCTCCGGCCGACGGGCGATGCCCCACGATGCCAGCGCCTCGCTCTCCAACCCGGCGTGACCCTCCCACTCCCGGGGACGGAACCGCGCCGGGAACGGCCCGTCCTCGCGCGCCAACCTCGCCAACGCATCCCCCTCCAAGCCCTCAGGCACCTGCATCATCACCGCCGACGGACCCGTCATCGCCACAGAGGCGGGAAA
>CAZMUK010000065.1:0-15393 GCA_964569415.1 uncultured Luteolibacter sp.
GCGCCGCTTCCCCGATGGCCCGCCTCGTCTGGACCGTGCGGGATTTGAGGAAGGGCGTGGAGTTGGAGGGGACACCGAAGGGGTAGCCCATCGCCCCCTGACTCACCATCACCCTGAAAAGAATGGGGCGCGGGTCCGTTTCCAGACCCGCGCCTCCTTGCTATCCCCGTTTGTCAGGGCTTTTCTCCGGGTGGTTCCCCCCGAAACCGTTCCCGGGCGCCCTTCCCTTGGGGGCTTCATACCTAAGTCTAGGGGGTCTCCCTTGTAAAGGGGAAATTGCAAACAATCGGAAAAATTTCACAAGTGGCCGAAAATCATCTCTAAAGGGGGGATGAGCGTCCCAGCCAGTTCGCAGAAGAATCCAAGATCCTTCCTTGGTTTTTCCTGAAAATCCACCCGAGTGAGCCGACTTTGGTCGACCTCCGAGGGCTTCTGCTCGGAGAGGGCTGCCCACAGAAACAGCAGGCAGACGGCTCAAGAGGGGGCCTCGACTCCGTTGCCTTGGTCCGTCAGGTTTCTGATCCCGGCGCAGCAAAGGGGCGGGTGGGTGCCGGGACGGCGTGAGGGCGAGAGGGCGAAATGAGGGCGGGAGTGGGCTTGTGGGAGGGCAAAGGCGAAGGGCACCTTCCGCGACGAAACCGTTCCCGATCAGCTACGCTCTCAATGCGCTGCGCCGTGGTGTTCCTGGATGTATTCTTGTTTGAGGCCGAGGTCCTCCGGGGCGTGCAGCACGAGCATTTTCATCCGGACATCCGCCGGGATCTGCCTGCGGGTTGCTTTCGACACAATCACCATCAGCAGAATAGCCATCGGGACGGCCCAGATGGCCGGTTGCTCGCAGAGGATGCGCAGCAGGGGATGAGCCTTCCAGAAATCGTTGATGCCGGCGAAACCCCCGAAGATTTTCCCCATCGGGCCCTTGTCGAGCGCGAGCGTGCTGATGTTCACGATGGTGGCCGCCGCCAATGCGCAGAGACCGCCGGTTAGCATCCCGGTGGCTGCGCCCTTCATCGTCATTCCGCGCCACCACACGCTCATGAAGAGCAGCGGGAAATAACTTGCAGCCGCGATTGCGAAAGCCTGGCCCACCATGAAGTTGATCTCGAGCGGTTCCACCAGCGAGCCGAGCAGCACCGAGATCCCGCCGACGATCACCGCGCACCACTTGAACATTCTCATTCGTTCCGCCGGGGTTGCCGCGGGTTTGAGCATGCGGCCGTACACATCGTGAGCGAGCGCGCTGGTCATGGAGACAAGCAATCCGGAGAAGGTGCTCATAAACGCCGCGAACGCACCCGCGCAGGTGATGCCACTGAGAACGGAACCCATTATGCCGTATTTCTCACGGATCAGGGTGGGAAGTTTGAGTACCACCTGGTCCGTGCCCTTGATGCCCGAAAGGCCGGTGTAAAGCTCCGGCAGGAAGTTGCGCCCCAGCACGCCGAAGACCGGCGGAAACACATAGAACACGCCGATGAGGATCATGACCCACATGGTGGTCCTTTTCGCGGCCACGCCGTCCGGGTTTGTGTAGAAGCGCACCAGAATGTGGGGCAGTCCGGCCGTGCCGCAGACGAGGGCGACGATGAGCGAAAAGGTATAAAGCAGCGAGAGCGGCCGTGTTTCCTCGGGGCTGAGGTCGGCAGCCTTGGCGGCCTTGGTGGTGAGCGGCCCGAAGGGAGCGATCCATGCCTCGTCCTTGGGCGCGGTCTTCTCGGGGAGCGCGAGGCGCTGGCCGTATTCGGGATCCGCCGTGCGCTCTACCGCCGCCGGCGGTGCCACGTCGTGGGCGGAATGGTTGAGCGAGAGGTTTTTCCCGTAGCCTCCGAATACCGCGAAGAGCACGAAGACCGGCACCGAGATCGCGAACATCTTGATCCAGTACTGCACCGCTTGCACAAGGGTGATTCCCTTCATGCCGCCGAGGGCCACATTGAGCGTGATGACCACTCCCACGACCGCCACGCCGACCCAGTAGGGAAGTCCGGGGAAAATGTAGGAGAGTGTCACGCCCGCGCCCTTCATCTGGGGCATCGTGTAGAAGAACCCGATGAACAGTACGAAGCACACCGCGATTTTGCGGAACAGCGGGGAATCGAAGCGTCCTTCGGCGAAATCCGGGATCGTGTAGGCGCCGAAACGCCGCAGGGGGCCGGCGATGAAGAGCAGCAGGAAAAGGTAGCCGCAGGCGTAGCAGACCGGATACCATAGCGCGTCATAGCCCGAGGACATCACCATGCCGGCGATGCCCATGAACGACGCAGCCGAGAGGTATTCGCCGGAGATCGCCGATGCGTTCCAGCCCACCGATACCGAGCGGCCTGCGACGAAGAAGTCGGATGCGGATTTGGAGGATTTCGCGGAGCGGAAACCCATCAGGATGGTCACCACCACGGTGATGGCGGAAAAAGCGAGGATCCAGGGATCGGCATTCATGGCGCGGGATGATCAGGGTTTGCGGTTGTTGCCCTTCTTCGCGGCGAGGCGCGCCTCGTCCTGTTCCAGCGCGATCGAGCGGTTGATGAACCATTTCGCAATGATCCACACATAAGGGAAAAACAGGATGCCGAGCACCAGCCAGCTGAGGGTGAATCCGCCCACGCGTGTAGCCATGATTTCCGGAGCGAGGTAGTTTGCGAGCGGAAGTCCGACGAGCAGGAGAAGGAAGGCCGAGGCGCAGGCGACGGAGAGTCGGAGTTGGCGCTTCATCAGTTCGCGAAGAAACTCCTCGCTGTGGATGTAGTCGTCGGTTTGGTCTTTCATGGCGGATGTGCGGCGCGGATCGGAGAGGACGCGACCGGAATTGGTCGAGGAGGACAGGCGGAGGGGAGGGCTGCGTCAAGAACCATTTGCCCGCCGCCATCGGCCGCCATTTCTGGGTTTTCAAGCGCGGGTCCGCGGGTAGTCTCGGTTTGTGACGCGGTTGCGGAAATTCCTCGGGTTTGAATCGGTTTCATTGAAAGTATGCGGGGTTACCCGTGCGGAGGATGCGGGCATGCTCGTGGAACTCGGCGTGGATGCCCTCGGAGTGAACTTTTGGCCGGGATCGCGCCGGTATGTGGACCCGGACACTTGCGGTTGGTTGGCGGAGTCGGCGGGGGTGATTCTGCGGGTCGGGGTCTTCGTCAACGCGGAGGAGATGTTGCCGATGCGTTTGTTTCGCGGGGGGGTGATCGATGTGGTCCAGTTGCATGGAGACGAGACGCCGGAGCAGGTGCGGGTGTTTCGCGACGCCGGGGTGCCCGTGCTCAAGGCCTTGGGGGTGGCGGCGGACGGTCCCGCGGCAAATCCCGTTTCCTATGATGCGGATGGCGTGCTTCTGGATGTGCATGCTCCCGGCGTCTACGGCGGGACCGGCCATGCCTTCGATTGGGAAAAGCTCCGTGTGTTTCGCGGGGATCACCCGAGTACACCGGTGATTCTCGCGGGGGGGATTGTTCCGGAAAACGCCGCGGCCGCCGCTGCCTTTGGTCCATCGGCCTTGGATGTGGCATCCGGTGTCGAGTTCTCTCCCGGCATCAAGGATCCGGACAAGGTGGCCTCGCTCCTGAAGGCGTTGCGGAACGGGGAGCGATGATCACCGACAGCCATTGCCATCTCGCGTCGGAGCGGTTTCTCCCTGAGGAAAGGGGTTCCATCGTCGCGCGCGCGCTCGAGGCCGGGGTGGACCGGATGGTCACTCTCGCCACTACCCTCGACGATATCGCCGCCAACCTTTCCCTTGCCGGGCATCCCTCCGTCCACGCCTGTGTCGGCATTCATCCCTGCCATGTCCACGAGGTTCCCGGCGACGCGGTGGAGCGGTTGCGTCCCTTCCTTGAGGATCCGCGTGTCTGCGCGGTGGGCGAGACCGGGCTGGATTATTACCATCCCGCTCCCGAAGGCTGGTCGGAGGAGGAATATCGTTCCCGTCAGCGCGTGTTCCTCGAGCGGCATTTCCAGCTCGCGCGGTCGGTGGGCCTCGGGGTGGTGATCCACACCCGCGACCGGGAAGGGGATGCCTCCCTGCGCGATGCACTGCGGATCGCCGACGGGTTCCGGGGTCGTGTTGCCGCGGTGTTCCATTGCTTCGCGGGTACGCCCGCCGACGCGCGCACCATCATCGGGGCGGGCGGGTATCTTTCTTTTGGCGGGGTCTGCACCTTCCGCAACGCGGCTTCGGTCCGTGAAACACTCGCCTCCTGTCCTCCCGGATCGTTTTTCCTAGAAACCGATTCCCCGTATCTCGCACCCGAGCCGCATCGTGGCCAGCGCAACGAACCTGCCTTCGCGCGGCATGTCGCGGAGGCCGCCGCGAGGGTGCGGGGCGAGAGCATCGGGTTTCTTGCCGACCACAGTTCGGCGGCAGCGGCTGGATTTTTCCGTTTCCGGATCCGGCCGGATTGAATATACATGAGGTCGGCATCCGTCTCCCGTTCATCATCATCTTCCACCATCCATCCGAATGAAACGCATCCTCCCCGTCCTTCCCGCGTTGTGTCTCCTGTCCTTTTCCTGCAAGGATCGTGCGGGCGACTACGACACCAACTCCGTCACGCCGCCTCCTCCGGTGAGGCCGCCCGCCAACCCGGTGTACGAGTCCGCCGCGGCTTACGAGCACAACACCGCGCAGCCTCCGTCGGTGCCGCAGATGCCGCCGATCCCCACCACCCCGCCTGATCCCTCCGCGGTGTTGCCCACGCGGCCCGCGCCAAGCTTGCCGACCGTTCCCGCCGTTCCAGCGCCCCCCGTTTCCCCGTACGCCGCTGCCACCATCCATACCGTTGTCGCCGGTGACACCCTTTCCGGATTGAGCGCGAAGTACGGGGTGCCGATGGAATCGATCAAGGCCGCCAACCGCATGACCAGTGACACGGTCGTGCTCGGGCGCAAGATGGTCATTCCGCCGCGCTGAGCCGGCGAAATACGGGGAAAACGGCTGCCGTTTCAGCTCTCGCGTCCTGCGGAGTCTTCCACGGGAAATGCAGCCTACGCCCTTGCTTGCGCGCGGCGCTCCGTTTTGTCGATCGGCCTCGATCGCGTGTGGATGAGTTCCGCAAGTTGATCTGCAATCACGATCCGCTTTCGTGCGCTGCATCCACGAGGTTCGTCGTAGTTCACCATCCTTCAACTACGACTCGGATCGTACTTCGCGTTGCCGTGTCGAGCGATGAGTCCTCAAGGTGGCGGAAAACCGATGCTAAATTTTTCTGAAAAATCTTGTGAAATTGACTTGACGGACTTCCGGATTGTCGACTAAAGACGCGAGCAGCAAGCGGATCAAGCCACCTGCGATGAAGCCCACAGCACCATCCAACCTCGAGCTTCAGGCCCTCTCGGTCCTGTGGCACGATGGTCCGTCGACGGTCTCCGCGGTGCACGATTCGCTGCCCGACGGCAAGGACCGCGCCTACACCACGGTCCTCTCCGTGCTCCAGAATCTCGAGCGCAAGAAACTGGTGAAGCGGCTTCGTGTCGGCCGCGCCCATGTCTATGAGGCTGCCTTTTCCCAGGATCTGGTGGTCCGGCGCGCGACGCGGGATTTCCTGACCAACGCTTTCGGAGGACGCCTCGGGGAGGCGCTCCTCGCCATCCTTTCTGCCGGTACATTGACACCGGAGGAAACAACAAGACTGAAACGCGAACTCCAACGACACAATACCATGGCTGCGAAAAAGAAAACAGCGAAGAAGGCCGCCAAGAAGGCCGCCAAGAAGACCGTGAAGCGTGCCGCCAAGAAGGCGACCAAGAAGAAGGCCGCCAAGAAGGCCACCAAGAAGAAGGCGACCAAGAAGAAGGTTGCCAAGAGCGCCAAGAAGGGTGCCAAGAAGGCCGTGAAGAAGACGGTCGCCAAGAAGGCAACCAAGAAGAAGGCCGCCAAGAAGGCCGCCAAGAAGGCGACCAAGAAGAAGGCGACCAAGAAGAAGGCCGCCAAGAAGGCCGCCAAGAAGAAGTAATCCGGTAACCCTCCGGCAGCCGGGGTGGCGCGGACTTGTTTCCGCGCCGCCTCCGGCCCGGATCGGGGTTTCCATCAAGGGCGGGGGGTTTCCGAACCTCCCGCCTTTCTTGTTTCAGGGCCAAAAAGGGTTGCGCGTTCCGCGGGGCCCGCGTTAGGCTGCCCTCCCGTCGGCATCCGGAACGACTTGCGCGGTTAGCTCAGTGGTAGAGCACTACCTTGACACGGTAGGGGTCACTGGTTCGAACCCAGTATCGCGCACCACTCGTCGTCCTGCGGGGCTCGGGTTTGCAAGGTGAGTGCGTTGGAGGATGCAGGGGGAGGGGATGCCGAGGCGGAGGCCTTGCTGAGTCTGCTTGACGACGAGGATCCGCAGGTGAGGCGGCGTGTGGCCGGGCGGTTGGGGGCGTTCGGCGCGGACTGGAGCGAGCGGCTGGCCGCCCGTTCAGAGCCCCTTTCGGCGCGGAGGCGGCTTCTGCTTTCCGGGATGCTGGCGGACGCACGTCGCCGGGTTCTTGCCGAGGAATGGTTGGTGCCCTCGGGGGGCGCGATTTCGTTGGCGGACGATTGGGAGGGCGTGGAAGCCCTCGCACGACTGGTCTCGGATTTCCTGCACGACGGGGTTTCGCTGCGTCAGGCGCTGCCCGATGTCCTCGACGGCCTGGCGGAGGATGCGACCGAGGCGGGCGTGGAGACGATCGATGCCCTCGCCGCGTATTTGTTCGGTGGCAAAGCCGGTTTCCGGGCAGGCGGAGGTGATGGGATGTCGTGCTGTGACCTCTGCTGGGTGGTGGACCACCGTAGATCGCAACCGGCTGCTCTCGCGTTGTTGTTCCTTTTCATCGCGCGGCGGCTTGGGGTTGAAAGTGTCGCGGCGCGGATGCGGGGCCGGGTTCCCGGGTGGCGGGCGGAGGAGTTGCGGGGAACCAATCCGGAACCCGCGTCGCTCTTGCTGCGGGTGTTGGAAATTCTTGCCGGGGAACTCCACGGGGTCGGTCGGGCAGCCGACCGGGACTTGATTTGCCGCCTGATGGCGACCCTCACTTCGTGAGACTCCAGACGCCCGCGTCGTGGAGTTGTTTGGTGGCGGCCGCGGCCCAACCGCGGTTGGCGGCGGGTGAGGCGGGCGAGGGATGGAGGATCTGGGCGACGAGGGCTTTCGGCGCAGCCGTGGCGGCTGCCGTGCGGAGACGTTGTGCGGCGAATCCCCCGATGCCGATCAGGAATTGAGGACGGAGCAGCGAGACGACCGCGGTCAGGAACTCCATGCATGCCGATTCCACCGGTTCCATTTCCCGCGCGGCGAACTTGTCGGGCGTGAGGTTCGCACCGCTGGTTCCCAGCCAAAGCAGAGGGCAGTAGTTGAGTACGAAATGTTCCGCGAAGAAGCGTTCCGCCGATCCGAATCGTTCTGCAAACAAACCCCAGAGCCTTCGTCCGCTCACCTCCGAGCGGCGGCAGGCAAAGCCCTCGATCGGGCGCTTCGGATGCTCGTTGCCCGGTCGTCCCACCGGGGCCTCGATGCCGAGCCAGTCGCGTACCGCCGCGATTTCACCGAAAGGGATGCCGGTCTGCGCCATGCCGAAGGGTCCCGGGTTCATGCCGAGAAACAACACCCCCTTCTTTCCGCTTCCGAAGCGGCGCAGGTACTGCTCGTGCGGTTGCCAGGCGTACTCGAGAGGATGGTAGACGCGGTCGGCCAAGGCGGGCTTGGCGATGCCCTCCAACCGCGTGCTGAGCCGGCGGGTGGCATCGATGAGGTCGCTGGCGCAGGAGGATTTCACGGGTGGTTCCTCCAGGAAAACGCGAGGATCGTGAGCGCCACCGGCAGGTACAGCAATGTGGAGAGAAACAAGCGGCGTGCGGTGCCGCGTTGGCCATCGATCGAGAGGCGCAGGCCGAGTCCCGCCATCCCGAGGGCGAGGAGTGGGCCGCTGATGCCCCAGACCCATCCGGTGTTGCCCAGCGCCACCGGCAGCACCGAGACCCCGGCGAGCGCGAGCGCCCACAGCGCCGCAATCCGCCCGCTGCGTTTTCCGCTTTCGTCGCCATTCGACCACATCCGGTACCCCGCTTCCTCGTACTCGGTGCGGTACAGCCAGTTGATCGCGACGAAATGCGGCAACTGCCACAGGAACATCAGGCCGAAAAGAAAAGCCGCCTCCCAACCAAGCGCGCCGCCGGCACCGGTCCATCCGATCAACGGAGGAATCGCGCCGGGCACTGCGCCCACCAAGGTGTTGAGCGCACTGGTCCGCTTCAACGGCGTGTACACGAACACATACACCGCGATCGTCGCCGCAGCGAGATGGGCCGGCAGGATGCCTGCTTTGGCGGCGAGGTGGATGATGCCTGCCGCCGAAAGGATCCACGCGAGGCAGAACGCCGTTTGCACGCCGATGCGCCGTGCCGGCAGGGGACGGTCCGAGGTCCGCTTCATTCGCGCGTCCGGACCGATCTCCATCAACTGGTTGAAGGCCGATGCTCCGAAGGCCGCCGCCGCCGTGCCGAGAAGCACATGAAACAACTTCCACGCGTCGAACGCCGCCCCGCGCGATGCGAGGAAGAACCCGGCGAAAGTGGTCACCAGCACGAAGCTGTTGAGCCGCACCTTCATCAGCACCGCGAGATCCCGTCTCAAGCCGGGCGCCTCACCGGCAACCTGTTCCTCCTCCGCTTCCATCGCTGCGGCGCGGATCATGAACGAGACACCGACAATGCCAATGCTTTCCGCTTGCGGGGACGGAAGTCGGCCAAGCCGGCGAATGACGGGACCGGTCGGGGAAATCCGGCGGGTTCCGGCGAAATCGCGGAAATCGCCGAGCGACTCGGCTGTCATCGTCGGATTCGCCGCTTGAAAACCTCTCCCGGGCACCCGAAAACCCAGCGGCATGAATTTCGATTTCGACACGCCGGTAGCCCGGAAAGGGACGGGTTGCATCAAGTACGACCGCAGGCCCGAGTTGGATCCCTTCTGGGTGGCGGACATGGATTTCCGGTCGCCTCCCTGCGTGATCGAGGCACTCCACCGGCGCGTCGAACACGGGGTCTTCGGCTACTCCCAACCGCACGAGGGCCTCGTCGATGCGGTCCACGAGTACCTGCGCCGCCGCCACGGCGCGGATCCGCACCCGTCTTCGTTGATCCACCTCGGAGGCCTCGTGCCCGCACTCTCGCTCGCCGCGCGCGCCCTGTGTCTTCCCGGCGACGAGGTGATGACCTGCACCCCGGTCTATCCGCCGTTTCTCGCCGTTCACGAGGACGCGGCCGCCCATCTCATCCGGATCGACCACATCCTTTCGGAGGGCCGCTGGACCTTCGACTGGGAATCCATGGAGCGCGCTGTCACGCCGCGTACCCGCTTGTTCCTCCTTTCCAATCCGCAGAATCCTCTGGGCCGCGTATTCACCCGCGCGGAAATCCTCCGCCTCGCCGGGTTCTGCCGCGCGCACGGCATGGTGCTGGTTTCCGATGAGATCCATTGCGACCTGATCCTCGACGAGGAAACCACGCCCCATGTGTCCGCGCTTTCCCTGCCGGAACCGCTCGCCGCCTCCACGATCACCCTGCTTTCTCCCAGCAAGACATGGAACATCGCGGGCCTCGGCTACGCGTTCGCTGTGATCCCCGATGAAGGCCTGCGCAAGCGATTCACCAAGGCACGCGGCCACACGCTCGCGGAGATCAACGCGCTGTCCTTCCACGCGGCTGAGGCCGCCTACCGCGATGGCGAACCATGGCGCAGGGAACTGATCACCTACCTGCGCGGCAACCGCGACTTGCTCTTGGACTTCGTCAACACCCGCTGCCCCGGCCTCGCCGCATCACACAACGAGGCAACCTACCTCGCGTGGATCGACGCCTCCGCCTCGGGACTCCCGCATCCGGCAAGGCATTTCGAAACAAAGGCCGGCCTGTTCCTCTCCGACGGTGCCTTCTTCGGTTGGCCGCGACATGTGCGCTTCAACTTCGCCTGCCCCCGCCAACACATGATGCAAGGCCTCGCGAAACTTGCGGCGGCTCTGGCCTGATGCCGCCAGGGCCGATTCCCCGCGCCTGACGAGCGGCAGCCGCGACCGCGCGATGAGCATCCTCATCGGCATCGTCGCCGGGGAAAGCATCGCCGGAAAAAGCCCGGTGCCCGTCTCGGTCCTTACGGATCCCGTTCTGCAGGCGCGGCGGCCGGCCTGATTCCGCGCCCGCAGGGCCGCCCCCCTCGACGGCGGCCTCACCGGGCGGAGGGTCCTCGGAATGCGGTTGCAGGGCCTGCCGCTCCCGCATACATCTTTGCGCGTGGCGCACACGGACAGCATGCCCGGCCCCATCGGGGCGGTGGTCGACCGCGATTTTCTCCGCAAGGCCTTTCAGGCGATGCTCAAGGCCCGCTTGCTGGAAAACAAACTCTCCAGCCTCTACAAGGCCGGAAAAATCGTCGGCGGCGTCTACCTGGGGCGCGGACAAGAGGCCCTGAGCGCCTCGCTCGGCACCGCGCTTCTCCCGGGAACCGATTTCTTCGCACCGCTCATCCGCGACCAAGCGGGACGCACGGCCTTCGGCGAACCGCTCATCGATTGCACCCGCACCTACCTCGGCTCGGCCCTCGGCCCGATGCGCGGACGCGACGGAAACATCCACCGCGGCAGACCCGACAAGGGAATGCCCGCCATGATCTCCCACCTCGGCGCACAAGTTCCGGTGGTCGCCGGGATGCTTCTCGCACGACGATTGGCCGGCGACCTCCAAGGCCGCGTCGGCGCCACCTGCGTGGGCGACGGAGCGACCTCGACCGGCGCCTTCCACGAGGGCCTCAACCTCGCGGCAGTGGAACAACTCCCGCTCGTGGTGGTGGTGGCGAACAACCAGTTCGCATACTCGACCCCGAATACCCGGCAGTTCGCGTGTTCGGACCTGGTGGAACGCGCCCGCGGCTACGGCATCGGTGGCTTTGCGGTGGACGGCACCGACCTTCTCGCCTGCGCATCGGTGATGACCGAAGCGGTGCGCCGCGCCCGCGCAGGCCTTGGCCCGCAAATGGTGGTGGCCCGCCTGCTGCGCCTCTCCGGTCACGGGGAACACGACGACGCGTTCTATGTGCCGCCCGCAAACCGCTCAGATCACTACGGACGCGACTGCATCCAGGTGGCCGCAGGACAACTGACCGATCACGGCATGGCCTCCCCGCAGGAAATCGAGGCGTGGCAGGATGAGTTCGCCCAGGAAGTCCAGCGCGCCGTGGCCCAAGCCCAGCAGGAACCTCTCCCCGATCCCTATACCGACGACTGGCAGGCGACCTCCTCCCGTCTCGGTTCACGCGAACCCGCATCCGCACCCGCACCGTGAGCGTCACCTACATCGACGCAATCCGCGAAGCCCAGGCGGACCTGCTCCGCGAGGATCCCCGCGTGTTTCTTTACGGTCAGGACATCGCCACTTTCGGCGGTGCCTTCAAGGCCACCAAGGGCCTCGCGCAACTCTTCCCCGGCCGCGTGCTCGACAGCCCGATCTCGGAAGACGCGATGGTCGGCCTCGCCGTCGGCGCCGCCATCGAGGGAATGCGCCCGATCGTGGAAATGCAGTTCGCCGATTTCTCCTCGGTGGCCTTCAACCAGATCGTCAATCAGGCCGCTACCCATTTCTACCGCACCGGGATGAACATTCCGCTCACGATCCGCCTGCCCTCGGGCGGCACCGCGGGCTCGGGACCTTTCCACAGCCAGAGCATGGAGGGCACCTACGCACAGTACCCGGGATTGGTGGTGCTCACGCCCGCCTCGGTCTCGGATGCCTACCACATGCTCAAGGACGCAGTGGCGCTCGGCGACCCGGTGCTGTTCTGCGAACACAAGTTTCTTTACCGCTGGCTCAAGGCGAAGTCGATCGATGGCGACCGCCTCCCGCTCGGACAGGCCCGCATCGTCCGCACCGGAAAACACGCGTCGGTGGTGGCCTACAGTGCCATGGTCCACGAGGCGGTACGCGCGGCGGAACGCATGCAAAAAGACGGCTGGGAAATCGAGGTGGTGGATCTCCGCTCGGTGAAACCTCTCGATATCGACACCGTCCTCGCCTCAGTCGCACGCACCGGCCGATTGCTCGCGGTCGGCGAGGCCTTCCCCTGGGGCGGAGTCACGGCGGAAGTGGTGGCCCGGGTCTGCCAAGAGGGCTTCCACTTGCTCGATGCCCCCCCGATGCGGTTGAACTCCCGCGACACCCCGGTACCCTACCACCCGAAACTCTGGGCCGCCCACCGCCCCACGCCGGAATCGATCAGCCAGTCGCTCCGCAAACTGCTCTCGCTCTGAAACCCCGCGGCCCCCAGGAACCCCGCCCACTCCCACGATGCCGACCGTCCCGATCCTCATGCCCCAACTCGGTGAATCCATCGCCGAAGCCACCATCATCCGGCTCGGCGTACGCGTCGGCGACGCGGTGCGCGCCGATCAGGAAATCATCGAGGTGGAAACCAACAAGGCGGTGATGGGCGTGACCACGGTGTGCAACGGCATCGTCGCGGAGATCCGCGCGAAAGAAGGCGTGTCCTACCCGGTGGGCTCGGTACTCGGATTGCTCGAGGTCAGCGCCGAGGAAGTGGCACGCACCGGCGCGGATACGCTGGAGGGAACACCGCGCGATACCGCAACTCCGACCAGCGATCCCGCTCCCGGCGGCAATGACGCGAACCTCCACTTCGCCACCAACAACGATGACTACGAGGAAACCCCGACCATCGTTCCGAGCGTAAAGGGTCTGCCGGTGCCCGCCGGAACGATGGGCGCCCACTACATCTCCCCACGCATGCGCGCCCGGATGGATGACCTCGGCCTCCGCGAGGCGGATATCTCGGCAGTGGCAGGCACAGGGGCCGGAGGAAGGGTGACCGTCCAGGATCTGGAGCGCTTCATCGAGTACCTCGAGGCCTGGCCCAGCGTCCCGGCGTCTCCCATGCGCCTCGCCGTGGCCGACGCGATGCGACGCTCGTGGACCCGCCCGCTCGCAACCGTGAGCCGCCCGGCCTTGCTCGACCCGGTGCTCGATCACCGCCGCCTCCAATCCCCGAAACCGGGTCTCACATTGTATTTCCTCCGCGCCTTTGCCATCGCCATCACCGAAAACCCCGCTACCGCCGGATACCTGATCGGCGATAAAGTGGTCCACCCACGCTCCTTCGACATCGGCGTGGCGGTCCAAATCGACGATGGCGTGGTGGTGCCGGTCCTGCGCAAGGTGGATTCCAAGCCGCTCGCTTCCCTCGTCGCGGAGTACGATGACCTCGTTGCGCGCGCCCGCCGCCGCCGCCTCGCGGAGGAGGATTGCAGGGGAGGCATCGCCACCGTGACGAATTTCGGAACCTTTGGCCTCACCACCGGAACCCCGATCCCGCTGCCCAACGAAACCCTCATCCTCGGCATCGGCGCGGGCGTGAAATCGCCCGTCTGGAGCGATGAAGTGGGTGCCTTCATTCCGGCCACCTCCGCGGAAATCTGCCTGACCTTCGATCACCGCGTCGTGGACGGCGGCGGGGCAGGGGTGCTGCTGGCCAGAGTTGCGGAAATCCTCAAATCGCCGCAGATCCTCTGATACCCGAGGAAAACGCGGCTCCGGGAAACCGGAACAATCCGATGCCGACGAACTGCCCGCACCTCCTGCGCTTCGCATGGCGCGTGGTCCACGGTTTCCTGGTCGGCAACCGCGGCGTGATCCTCACCGGCGCGGTGGCCTTCAATCTGATGCTCTCCCTCGTGCCTCTCTGCGCGGTGCTGCTGACAATCCTCTCGGGTTTCGTCGATCACCAACGATTGATGGGAACATTGTCCGCCGAGGTTTCACTGGTCGCTCCTGCTCTGGCACAACCGCTCAGCGACGCACTGGAGGGTTTTTTCGCCAACCGCAGCGTGGCAGGATGGCTCGGCGCCCTTTCGCTGCTGTTCTTCAGCTCCAAAGCATTCCGGGTGCTGGAACTCTGCTTCCGCTCGATCTTCGACCGACCCGATGAATCCTTCCGCCGCAACTGGTGGACTGCGGCGTTGATTCCCTACTTGTTCATCCTCATCGCAGCCGCAGGCTTGCTCGCGATCACCTCGCTCAGCTCGCTCGTGGATACCTGCGCCCGCCTCGGCTTGCAACCGGACTGGCTCGACCGCTTCCCGGCCGCACGCCACGCATTGCTGGTCCACCTGCTCGGCACCGCAGGCATGATCCCGGTCTTCACCCTGCTTTACAAGGTGATGCCTCCGGTTCGCGTTCCCTTCCGCCGCGCCCTTGCCGGCGGTATCGTCGCCGCTCTGCTCTGGGAAGCCGCTCGCCACCTGCTGGTGACCTGGGTGATCCGCGCTCCCATCGTCAATGCAGTCTACGGCTCTCTCGCCTCGGCGATCGTGGCGATGCTCTCGCTCGAGTTCGCAGCCCTCGTACTGCTCCTCGGCGCTCGCGTGATTGCCGACCTCCAACACCACGCGGAAAAGGGCCTGCCCTGGCATGGCTGCGCCTGAGAGGGAATGCCCACCGTCCGGCCATCACAAACACGCAAGAATCCGCTTGCAGACCCCCGCCTCCACGACAATCCTCACCGCCCACGCCCCCATCAGGGCACCCAAGCGAGGATAGCTCAGCTGGTAGAGCAGTTGGCTTTTAACCAATTGGTCCTGGGTTCGAGTCCCAGTCCTCGTACTTGCCGTAAACCATTCATTTTCAATGGTTTACGACGGAAAGCAGGACGGTTTTTTGACGCCAAATCCTCTACATGAATGGGGGTGGTGACAAATTGGTGACAACGGACGCGGCAGCCAGGATCGGCCGCCCCCGCAAGGGCACAAATCGGGGTGCAGTGGCCACGATGCGCTGCGGATCAGCCTCGGTGCCGGTGTACCTCTCGGAATCCAAGGGCCGCAAAAGATTCCTGATCGCCCACTACCGCGACGGCAGCCGGATCCGCAAAACCTTCACCGATCTGGCTGCTGCCAAGCGTGAGGCGCTCTTCGTGGCGCAGCGAATCCAAGGCGGCATGCAGCATGTGACCGACCTCAAACCCCATGAGCGCGACAGCTTCAAGGCGGCCGCGGCACTGCTCGGGCAGACAGGCATCCCGCTGGTGGCCGCAGTGGAGGACTACCTGCGCGCCAGGGAACTGGCCGGGACGGGGTCGCTCGCTGCGATGGCCGAGGAGTACGGCCGGATGTTCCGCCAGGTCGTCAAACGCGCCCTCGTCCCGAAAATCGTCGCCGAGCTGATCCGGATGCGGGAACAGGACGGGGCGAGCAAGGTCCATGTCGGTCAACTGAGAACCACCCTCAACCGCTTCGCCGCCAAGTTCCCCGGCCCGATCCTGGAGGTCGCCGGACCCGACATCGACGGATGGTTGCGCTCGCTGGATGTGGCCCCGGGAACACGCAATTCGATGCTGCGCTGTAAGCGGGGCCCCAAGCGCCATGCATAGGGGTTTGCTATGCTGGGTTCATATG
>CAZMUK010000066.1:0-15298 GCA_964569415.1 uncultured Luteolibacter sp.
ATCAACAGGTCGGGCTCCATCACCAGCAACCGTGCGAGGTGGGCGCGCATCACCCAGCCGCCGGAGAACTCGCGGGCGGGTTTCGGGAAATCCTCCTGGCGGAATCCGAGGCCGGAGAGGATTTTCTTCGCCTTGGGTTCGAGTTGGTAGCCGTTGAGATGGTTGAACTGGTCTTGGGCCTTGGCGAAATCCGGATGGGAGTGATCCCCCTTGGCCTCGAACTCGCGCATGGTGCGCAGGATGCCGGTCATTTCCGGGGAGACGCCCATTGCGATTTCGAGGACCGTTTCATCGGAAGGTTCCCCGGATTCCTGGGCGAGGTATCCCACCACTGCGTATTCGTCGCGTTCGATCGATCCTTCGTCGGGGCTGTCCTCGCCGAGGATCATGCGGAAGAGCGTGGACTTCCCGGCGCCGTTGGGCCCGACCAGAGCAGTGCGCTCGCCCCAGTTGATGGACATTTCGGCTCCCCGCAGCAGGGTTCTGCCGCCGAGGGTCTTGGTGAGTTTCTTGATCGTCAGCACGCCGCGGGATGTAGACCGGGAAGTCTGTCCGCGCAAGGAAATCGGGCCGGCGGGTGCGCGGGCTACTTCTTTTCCGGGGCCTTTGGGACGAAGAACGACATCAGGATCTTGGCCATCACCTGTTCGCCGTATTCGTTGGCGTGGACGGGGTCGCGGTAGAACAGGTGCGGGTGGAGTTTCGAGGAAACGATGTAGTCGGCCCAGGGGCGGGTCATGTCGAGGAACGCGCAGTCCTTGTCTTGTGCGAGTCGGCGGAGGGCGGGGCCGTAGAGGCCTGTGCCCGAATGCGGGCCGAGATAGAGATCGTCCTTGTTGCGGGGATCGGAGATGCCGAAGGCGCCGGTCATGAGGAGAATCTCCGTTTGCGGAAGAGCATCCTGGATCTGGTCGATCACCACGCTGGTGCTGTATGTGTCGCGTTGCGAGATGCCGCCGATCAAAACAAGGTCGGGTTTGCGCGGGACGACATATTTTCCGATCAGCCGGTCATCGCGGAAATGCTGGCAACCGCCGCCACCGCGCACGAGGACGGTCGCGACGATCTCCGCCTTCGGGTAGGCTTCGCGAAGCAGTTGGATCCAGCCCGATCTCATTGCATCGTTGAGGATGCTGTCGCCGACGGCCATGATGTGGAGTTTGCCTCCCTCTTCGAGGGTGCGGCGGGTTCTGCCGAGGTCTTCCCATTCGTTGGGTGGTGCTTCGAAGGAGCCTTGGGGCATTTTCGCGCGGATTTCCTTCACCTGCTTGAGCGAGCGGCAGGGCGAACTGAAGAGAAAGAAGCCTTTGTCGATCCGTTCCGAATGCTGGAGGATATCCTTCCCGTCGGGTCCGTTGGCGACGAACAGCGGGTCGCCGGCGGGCGCCGGGGGGATCACCGGTTCGTCGGGAGGATAAAGCGCGGGAAGGGTTTTGCCCATGCCGGGGAATTTCACCGGAGAGTCGGCTCCCATCAGGCCGGTACGGGAGGTGCTGTTGATCGGGTTGCGGTCCACCACGGCGGCGTCTTGGGCTGCGGCCGGGGGGCCTTGGATCAAAGAGAGGAAAAGAAATGCCGCCGGGAAGGCACGGAGATGGAGGTGCTTCGGATTCATGGAGCTGTTGGTACGGATCACCGGGTGGTTCCTGTCGTCAGTGCTCGAGTTCTTCTTCCCGGATCGGGGTGCCCTCCCAGAGCCATGCGCCGTTTTCGCGGGTGAGCAGGCGCAAGGCGCTGCCCGGGGCCGGGGCGAGGTTGGTGGCGGGAAGCCATTTGGCGATTTTGGCAATGGTTTCCTTGTGTTCGGCGCGACCCGCGAGGTTCGTCCACTCGTTGGGATCGTGTTTCATGTCGTAAAGTTCCTCCGAACCATCGGCGTAGCGGATGTAGCGCCAGCGTTCCGAGCGGACCGCGTGGTTGTTCTGGCAGTGGGTGGTGATGGCCGGCCGGTCGCGTGGGGTCGCGGCGTCCTTGAGTTGGGGAAGGAGGCTTTGCCCCTCGAGGCCGTCCTTCGGCGGAAGACCGCAGAGCGCGGTCAGGGTCGGGTAAATGTCGAGCAGCTCCGCGGGTTGCGTGCATGCCGCCCCTCGCGCGACTCCGGGGCCGGCAAAGATCAGCGGCACGCGGGTGGAACGCTCCCAGAGGCTGGTCTTGCCGGTCATGCCCTTTTCCCCGAGGTGCCAACCGTGATCGGACCAAAGCACGATCACCGTATTTCCCGCCAGTCCCTCTTGGTCGAGGGCGTCGAGCAGGCGGCCCACCTGGCCGTCCATGAACGCGGTGCTCGCGAGGTAGGCGCGGACCAGCGGGCGCCACTGATGGTTTTCGCGCAGCCAGGACAAGCGTGGCTCCGGGAGTTTCCAGTTGAGGTACCTCGCGAAAAAGGGAACATCGTCGCGATCGTCATCCTTTACCGGCGGAAGCACAGTCCGCTCCTCGGGCGGCAACAAGTCGAACCATCGTTGCGATGCAAAGCAGGGAAGATGCGGCAAGCGGAAGCCCACGGCGAGAAAGAAGGGTTTGTCCTTCGGCCGATTGCGCAACTGCCCGATGGCATTGCCGGCGGTAATCCAGTCGCCTTGCCGGCTGTCTTCCGGGGGAAATACCCCCCAGTCGATGGCCCTCATGGGGTCCTTCGTCCGCACCAGTTTTTTCTCCGGAAACGGAATCTGCGGTGCCGGGCCCCAGACATCGAACTCGCGTGGTCCCTGGGCGGCGGAGATGGAACCATCGTGAAAAATTTTACCGAAAGTGGCCGTGAAGTACCCGTGCCTTGCAAAGTATTGGGGCAGCGTGACCGCGGCCCTCGTCCGCTCCACTTCGCGGATGCCCGGCTTGAGCCCATAGATGCCGGTTGAAGAGGGACGCAGCCCGGTCAGCAAACTGGCGCGCGAGGGATTGCAGAGCGGCGACTGCACATGGGCGTTGGAGAACAAGGTGCCGCGCGCGGCGAGCCGGTCGATCCGCGGGGTATGGGATTGGGGATGTCCGCTGAGGCAGCCGACCCAGTCGTTGAGGTCATCGACACCGATGAAAAGGACATTCGGGCGGGTGCCCCGGGCCTCGGCAGCTGGCAGACTGCAAATGAGGGAGACCGACAACGAGAGGAGGAGCAACATCGTTCTCATGGGGGCCGGACGAAAGTTTCCTCCGACCCATGAAAACCCGCAACCGGAAAGAGCCCACGCCGAAAAACCCGCAACACCGGCCCGACCCACCAAGGGCCTGCAGTCGGGTGCCGCCGGGCTGGTTCAATCGTCGAGACCGAGAATGCCGGGGAAGATCCCGTTGGCACAATCGTCCGATCTCGCCGCGCCGGAACCCATCCCGCGGTCGGTTTCAATGATCTTGCTCGGTGTGAGCGCCCGGATCCCGGAGATGACATCATACACCCGCACCCTGCCCAAGCCGTCGGGCTCGATGATCTTGCTGGGCGTGAGCGCCCGGATCCCGGAGTCGGTATCGTACACCCGCACCCTGCCCAAGCCGTCCGGCTCGATGATCTTGCTCGGAGTGAGTCCCCGGAACCCGGAGTCGGTATCGTAGACCTTTACCCTGCCCAAGCCGTCCGGCTCGATGATCTTGCTCGGAGTGAGCCCCCGGAACCCGGAGTCGGCGTCGTAGACCTTTACCCGGCCCAGACCATCGGGCTCGATGATCTTGCTCGGCGTGAGCCCCCGGAACCCGGAGTCGGTGTCGTAGACCTTCACCCGGCCCAAGCCATCGGGCTCGATGATTTTGCTCGGGCTGGGCCCCCGAAGGCCGGAATTGGTATCGTAGACACGCGCCTTCCCGAAGCCTCCGGACTCGATGCATTTCGAGGGATTTAGCGTCGGCATCCCGAGCTGCGGGCAGGATCCCGTGGTAGGCTCCTCTCCATCGGCCTTCCGGCTGCGCGAGATACCCGCCGCACGCAGACCGAATCGATTCCCAGTCGTCCCGACTCCCATATTCATATCAGTTCCGGGAACCCACGAGGAGCCTATCACGGGAACGCCGGATCCGGTTCCGTACGCCCCGGCGGCCCCACTCCTCTCGCCCGGGATCGCTCCTGCCGAGAAGGGAGAACCCGAACCGGAACAACTTTCATCGGCCCCGCTCCCGAAAGGATTCGTCGCGTTCGCAATCACCGGACGAACCGCGATCGACGCCTGCACGGGTCTCTGGGCCGCGGCAGGAAACGCCTTTTTCGCCGTCGGGCGGAAGGCGCGGGGCTGGGCCGACGACGGTAGGTACATGCCGATCAGGCAGAGCGGGATGAGTACGGACATCGGGACGAATTTCATGGTTTTTCTCTGTTTTTTGAGCGTTTTCAGCGAATACCCGGCACTTGTGAAACGAAGGCCGGCTCCGCTTTGTTCGGAAAACATCCTGAAAATACCACAGGGGGTGGGACATTTTCAGGGTCACCCTAAGAGTCTGTGGAAATTTCCGGAATTTTTCCACCGAGAATGTGAGAATCCGGAGAATTCCCAACTCCGGATTGGGACGAGCCGAGGGAGAAATCCGAAAACAACACAAAAAAATAAGGCCGCTGTCAGCGCCCGCCTGATGCCCCCTGCAGAGGCTCCCCTCGCAAGTGCTCCGGCGGATGAGCATCGGTTCGATCCGGCCGGACTCCGATACTTCTTATGACAGGAAAATTCCCGAATTGATAAAAGACTGGTTGACACCTGAAGCGTCTCTGTGTATTTGTTGCGTCACCTTCCTCCTTCTCTCCTCCGCGCCTCAAACCAAAAAAACAGCCGGTTCGTCCGGCGCCCGCAGGCCAGGATCCGAAGGATGGTATGATTCGCGCGGAAACCACGCCCACGACGGGTGAGGGCTGATCCGTGCCCAAACCAAAGCATGACCCGAATGGAAATTGTGAACCCCATGAACGACCAAACCATCCTCCGCCCATCAATCCGCTGCAACTCGCGCAAACTCAACCACCACATCTGGAACAATCACGGCATCTGGTGGTGCCACTTCACCCTCCGCTCGTCCCTCGGCGCTTCGAAGCGGGTCCGCCGCTCGCTCAAGACCCGCGATGTGGCCGTCGCCCGCGAGAAACGGGACCGCATCTTCGCCGCCCTGACCAACGCCAGCGGCGGAATCGCCGCCTGAAGCCTCCCCCCCTCCCCCGCGAAACAACCCCAACACCCGCCACGCCATGCGACGCTCCAAAACTCCCTGCCCCTTCAAAGTCGGCGACCGCTTCCGGCCGATCGCCATGTTCGACCACCACGACTACCGTGACGGCGAGACCTACACGGTCGTGAACATCGATCCCAACGACTCGACCCTGCGCGGCACGAATAGTGCTGGAACGAAAGGTAACTGGATCCGCTGGAGCGACTGCGCCCAGGTCTCGGTGGTTGGCTGGGAATGGCTCAAGGGCCATTTGCCCGCCGATGCGCTGGAACTCCTCTCGGCCTTCGACGGTCTCGACCGCCTCAGGCTGCGCCCCGAGGCCCGCATCGCACTGGTCAACCGCGTCCCCTCGCTGCGCAACCGCATCCTCGACTGCCTCGCGCAAATCGAGGAGTCCCGCAAGCCCTGACGCCGCACGGTCCAGGCCCCGCCACCACCAACCACCCGATCGTCCCAACAAACACCCGACTCCTCCACAATGAAACAGGCACTCACCGGCACCCGCATCAAGGTCATCGCCAATTCCAACTCCCACAACTACCAGGTCGGCGGCGTCTACCGCGTCCATGATGTCGACGACGACGGAACCTTCCGCGCCACCGATGACGACGGACGGGTGGGCGATTACCTCAAATGGATGGATTGCGAACCGGTGGGCCTCGGATGGGACTGGCTCCGCACCCAACTCGACGGGGAGACGCTCGATCTGCTGACGGCCTTCGAGGGCGTGGAGCACCTCACCTTGCGCAGCGATGTGGAGGCGATGCTGATCTCGGCGATCCCCCACCTCGACAGCGCGATCCGCGAGGTGCTTCCGGTTCTCGAAAACTCCGCGGACTCCGCGCTGATGCAAGGAGAAGACGAGGAAGAGGAAGAAGAGGAACAGGCCAGCCTGCCGAACCTCTGATCGCATCGCCACCCGCACCCGACCATCTTGGCCCGAACCTCTTCCCTTCCGATCCCGACCATGCCCGCCACCCTTCTTTCTCCCCTCCGGAACCGTTCGCTCGCCATCTGCCTGCGCGGACTCAACAACCACGACCTCGAGCAGGCGACCTCGCTTCTCCTCGCCCAAGGACACCGCATCGTGCGCACGATCAGCGCCGCCCAATTCGTGGTGGCGGGTCCGGACGCACCCGCCAACCTGCTCGAGGAAACCCGCGCCCGGGGCCTGGAAATCGCCCCTTGGGAAGCCGTGCGCGAGGAAATCGAATGCAAAGGACTCGTCGCGGAGGCCGATCCGGACACGCCGCTCGCCCGCGAGGCGGTGCGGCCGCTGTTCCGGGAAGAAGAGGGAAGCTTGGTGTTTCTCGATTCGCCGATGCCCGAATGGCGCGAAGCGAAAGACGCCGATCCACGGCACATCCCGCAAGCGGCCCGCTTCGCCGGACTCTGCTTCGACCAGCCCTTTGTCGAAACCCTGCACGCGGTGATCACCGGATCCCGCCACGCTATGCCGGTGGCCCTCGAAGGGGAAACGGCCGCCTCGAAAACCACCGCCGTGCTCTACCTGGCCCACCTGCTCCGACAACCAGTGGTGCGCCTCAACCTCAACGGCCAAACCGATGCCGGCGAATTGGTCGGCCGCTTCACGCCCGAAAACGGCGGATGGACATTCATGGAAGGCGCACTGCCCCTCGCCATGCGCCACGGCCACTGGCTGCTGCTCGACGAAATGAACCTCGCCGAACCACAGGTGCTCGAAAGACTCAACTGCGCCCTCGAAGCGCCGCCAACCCTCGTGCTCAGCGAGGGGCATGGCACGGTCTTCGGCCCCGGAGGCGACGCGGAGGTGTCGGAACACTTCCGGCTCTTCGCCACCCTCAACCCGGCGGAGTATTCGGGCCGCAGCGTGCTGAGCCCTGCGTTCCGCAACCGCTGGACGCTCTGGCATCAAGCCGCCACACCCTCCGAGGCGGATGTGCTGGCCATGCTCCACACCCTCGTACTCGGCGAACAACCGATCGTGCACTGGAAGGGCCACCCCTACCAAGCGGCATCCTCCCACCCGCTGTTCCCCACCCTCGGCAAGATCCCGGAAATCGGGAAAATCCTCAATGCACTGGCCCTGTTCCATGCACACATCGCGCGGGTCTCGGCCCCTCCCGCAGGGGAGGCTCCCGGCCTCGCCAAGCATCGCCGCGAGCGTGACAACTTCACGCGCCGCAACCTCATCGCACTGCTCCGACTCTTCGCCTCCGGCGTGAACGCAGCCCCCTCCCGCCATGCAGAGGCGCTCCACGACGCACTCGATGCCATCTACATCGGCCGCTTTTCCGATCCCGCCGACCGCCGGGCCGTGCGCGCGCACGCGCGCGCTTCGGGTTTGCTTCCCTGAGAGTACTCCCGGAACACATCCGCCCCCACAAGTGCCCGCTCCCGCAACTTGCCATGCTTGATGAACTCGCCTCGCTCGCCTCGCTTGCCTCGTCGCGCACCGACCTGATCGTCACGCGCGGCGAGCCGCATTGCTCCTGGTCCTTCAACTGGAAGTCCTGCGTCATCACCGCCAACCCGGAGGACCTCGACCTCCGCTCGCCCGACTATTGCCGGGGACTGGTCCTTCACGAATCGGCCCACGCCGCACTCACGCGCCTCCACCGGATCGTGCCTGCCGACCTGATGAACCCGGCCACGCACAACCTGCTCAATGTCGTCGAGGATTGCCGCATCGAGAACTGGCTCCAGCAACGCTTTCCCGGCAGCACCGCATGGATCCGCACCTACAACAACCACCTCTTCGGAACGATCACGGACGAAACGGCGGCCCGCTGCGCCGCGGATCCGGCACAAGCCTTCCTTTCCGGAATGCTCGACCGCTGGTGGAACCCGCAACCCCTCATCACTCTCCATCCGGAGGCCGATGCGGCACTCCGGCGGACCCGTCCCTTCTTCGATGAAGCGGTGGCGGCCTTCCCCCCCGCCCGCGCCGCAGTCCCCGAATCCATGCTGCAGGCCTACCTGTCCCATCAAGTCTCCCTCTGCTTCCAATCCACCGACCACCGGACACCTCCCAACGGCGCCGAATGTGAAATCCGGATGCTCCAACACCGCATGTGGTCCTTGGTCTGGCGGCACATCCTCCCGGAGTTCCTCAAACTGCTCAATCACCCGGACAGCGAACCCACCCGCCAACGACTCCACCTTCTTGCCCTCCGCAAAGGATGCTGCGGATCGGGCACCTCCGCAAACCTCCCGGCGGCCTTCCGCACGGGAACCGCAACTCTGGGAGGACAAAACCCCCTCCCTGAGGGAATATCGTCCCGCTATGCCCGGGCTGCCGCCCGCCTCGGCCCGATCACCGAGGCCTGCGGCGCGACAATCCTGCGCTTCCTTACCGCGGAATCCCGCCCGCAGCAAACCCGCTTCCACCGCTCGGGCCACAAACTCGACTTGCGCGTCTCCATGCAGTTCGAGGCCGATCCGCGCCACTACACCCGCCTTTGGCAACGCTGTACCCTGCCGCTTCGCCCGGACCCTGCCTTCGTCGTGGCGGTGGACCTCTCCTCCTCCATGCAAGGGGAGCGCGCCCGCGCCACCTTCGAGGGCCTCGTGGTGATCCGCGAAGTCTGCCTGCGCATCGGCATCCCCCTCTCGGTGATCGGCTTTGCCGGCAGCGCGGCCCTCATCCAAAGCGCAGACAACCCCCAAGCGAGCGGTGTGGAAGCGAAAATCGCCGGGGTGCTCAAACCCGATGGAGGCACCAATCTGGAATCCGCCCTGCACATGGCTTCCCGACTCCTCACCCACTGCCCGAATCGTCACCGCCACCTCTGGATCCTCAGCGACGGGGAATACGGAGACGGCGAAAAATCCCAAACGCTCCGCAAACTCCTCCGCGCCATCCGCGCCGACGGCACCTGCGTCCACGGCCTCGGCCTCGGCCCTAAATCCACAAGCCTCGCGAAACTCTTGCCCGGATCCGCGACCGATATCTCCCCACGGGAACTGCCCCAAGTCTTCGCCACCCTGCTCCAAGGACTCGCCGTCGCGTCCTGAGCCCCTGCCGGTCTCCCGGTTTTTGCGAAGCACGAAGGTGTTTTGGCACATGCGCCGCACCTCCCCTCGCTGCGACAACCAGCGGATGTCGGTGATTCCGCGGATAGCGGATCGCCGGATCGCGCGATACGGACCGCGCATGATCGTCAGGCGTGATGCCGCGTCTTCCCCCATGGCGCGGAGCCGCATCCGCATGTTGGATTCCTCCAGTCGGAAATGCAATACCCATCGCCATGACCACTCTCCCATCAAAGCAAACACCTCTCTCCACAATCGCGGGAATCAAAAATGCCGCGGCCGGCATGGCGGCCCTGATCGCCCTCGGCAGCCTGTTGGCAACATCCCCACCCGTCCGCGCCGAAGCCCCGCCCAAGACCGCCAACACGCCGATGGTCGATGCCCAGGTGGTGCTTAACGCCTACCAGGGTCTCGTCGAAGACCATCTCTCCGGGGTACTGCGCAGCATCAAGGTCGTTGCCGCGAGCCCCGAGGCGAAATCCGCCGACTGGAACCGGACGAGGCCGATGCTCGACCGCCTCGACAAGGACCTCGGGACCGATGCCTCCGTGTGGTATGCCATGCCCGACGGCAGCTACTACTCAACCACTGCGGAAGGTCTCACCGAGCAGAATCTCGGCGATCGCTCCTACTTTGCAGCGCTGATGTCGGGGCGGGATGTCGAGGGCGATCTGGTGGTGAGCAAATCCACGGGCCACCGCTCCGTCATCGTGGCCGCGCCCGTCGAGGCGGAGGGAAAGGTGGTCGCCGCCGTCGGAGTCTCCCTGCGCCTCCGCCTGCTCTCGCAGTTTGTCGAGGAAAACACCCGACTTCCGGCCGGGATGTATTTCTACTCGATGGATTCCGATGCCTTGATCTCCACCCACCGGAACATCGACCGCATGTTCAAACATCCGACGGATATCGGCGATGAAAGCCTCGGCCCGATTTTCGCCCGCTCCCTTGCAAGTGAAAAAGGTCGCGTGGATTACGAACTGCACGGGAAGAACATCAGTGCCATTTTCCAAAAGTCCAAGGCCCTCGGCTGGCATTTCTTCATCGCATGGCAGTCCGAATAACCGGCGATGCGTTCATCGCAAGGCCGAAGCTCCGCTTGCTCAAGCGGAACACCGCCTTGGGGTCGCGCAAGGTCCTTCATCATCCCTTTGGCGCGAAGGCCGTTCACATAGCGCCGTTGTCCCATCGAGTTTCCCGCCGGTATCGGCATCAAAGGCACGGAAACGCCGGTCGCGGGTGCCCCTGACAAACATCAATCCCCAAGCGGTCGCCAAGACTCCTCCGAAGTTCTCCTGCCCGGTCCGAGGCAGACCCTTGCGGATCGGCGCCGGATACCCGCCCAAGGGCAACTTCTGCACGATCCGTCCCGTATCGGGACCAATGCAGGCAAGGGTCCCGGCGGCGGTTTTGGGACAGTTCACCGTGGCGGGGGGGCGCACCGTCCGAATCCGGAGGCAGTCGCGCGGTCATGAGGAGTCCGCGGATCTCAGCGGCTCCGCCGCTGGAGCCAAGGCACCGCGAGCACGGCGACGATGATGATGGCGGCGCCGGCGTAGAATCCGGGGCTCATCCGTTCGCGGTTTCCGAAGATGATCGCGGCCAACGCCATTCCGTAGAGTGGTTCGAGGTTGTAAACCACATTGATGGTGAAGACCGGCAGTTTCCGCATGACATGGACGAAGGCGGCGTAAGGCAGCACCGTGCAGCCGAGCGAGAGGAGAGTGAGCCAGCCGAGATCGGCTGCGTCCGGAAGCGCCGGGATCGAGCAGGAGCCGGCAAAGGGCAGGAGCAGCCACGCGGCGAGGAAGGCCCCGCCCATCTGCCAGGTGCAGAGGCTCGCGAAGCGGTGGCGGCCGACCACCTGCTTGTTGAGTACCGCGTAGAGCGAGGCGAGCACCGCCGATAGGATCCCGACGGTGAAGCCCTTCCAGTGTTTGAGTTCCACCGAATAGATCATCCATACTGCGGCGACGATCACGATGCCGATCGCCAGTTCGGCGCGACTCCAGCGGCGGCTGCGGTTCGCGAGCGGTTCCAGCAGGGAACACCAGATCATCATCGTCGGCATCGCCGCCAGCGAGACGGAGACAGTGGAAAGACGGCCGGAAAGGAAGAAGAAGACCCAGTGCACGCCGAGCAGTGCTCCGAGACCGGCGAGGGTGAAGGCGTCGCGCCGCGGAAGTCGCAGCGGCACGCGCAGGGCAAGCGCGATGGCGAGGAAGGCCGCGGCCGTCATGCCGGTGCGCCACACCACCATGTCGGGCGAGGGCAGGGCGATCAGTCTGCCGAGGATCGCCGTGAAGGCCCAGGCGAGGACAACCAGATGCAGGACAAGCAGCGCGGGCACGGAAGAAAGGGCACGCTGCGCTTGTTCGTGCGGGATGGCAAGGACGGCTGTCCGGGAAACGCTCTCCGCGCGGGCGGATCAGTCCGGTTTGCCGGAGTCCGCCTGAAGTTGCTCGAAATCCGCTTCGTAGATGTTGAAATCGACTGATCGCAGCGACGGGATCCGGAACGTCGCTTCGCCGAAATTCTGGCTGTCTCCGAGCAGAGATCCATCCTTGGAACCCTTGAGGCGGAATACCAGTGAGGACCCGTTGCCGAACCCCACCCGCACATCCCCGTTGCGGCGGATGCAGCGTTCCTTGGTAGCCAGACCCACGGGGATTTCGCGCAAGCGGACGACCGGGAGTTTCACTACGCCGAGAGGCGTTTCGATCGTCACCTTGCCATCCTCGATCCCCTTGATTTGTCCCTTCATTTCGTCGCCGTTGGCCAGAGAGATCACGCCCGGCTTTCTCTTTTTCGGGGCAATGGCCTCGCGGGCTTGCCCGCCCCAGCCGCCGAATTGCAGTTGTTGAATTTGCTCGGCACCCTGTTCCCCGAGTTCCGGGGCACCATCCACTTCATCGATGTTTCCGTCCCATTCGGAAACAGAAATCCGCGGGATGCGGGTCTCGGGCGTCGCAACGCCTGAATTGCCCACCGAGGAAAACTGGATTCCACCCCCCAATTTGCGGCCTTGGCCCACATTGAGGTCGCGTACCACCCCCAGCGTCTTGTCATCCAAGCAAACCACGACCACCCCTTTTTTCGAATCGAGCAGCAACTCGAGGCGAAGATCCTTGTCTCCCGGATGCTGTGCTACGAACGATTGTTGTGCCCCCGGACTCGAGATGGCAATGTCCACTGCTCCGCCCCATCGACGCACGGTAAGTCTCGCCATGCCTGCGGCCCGTTTCGCTTCGTCGGCCGTGAATAAGGCCAGGACAAAACCCGCGTTGCTTCCTGGTGGCGTCGGGGTAGGGGTAATGTCGATCGTCAGCCTGCAGACCTCGGGAAGCACCGAATCACGGATCGCCGTGCCGGGGGGTGACGATTTGTTCATGCAGACCAAGGCCCCGCCTTTGACCGCCCACTCGCCCTGCGGGCCGACGAATTTCCAATTCGGATCTCCTCCGGGTCCGCGGTAGAATTCCTTGCGCATCGGGCGCACCTCCGCCTGCTCCACCATCAGGCGGTTGACGGTCAATCGTCCCGCGAAGTCGGTGTCCACCACCACACCTTTCTCATCCACGGACTGGAGTTGTCCGCAGATCAGGTCCCCGTTGGTCAGGGAAAGCATCAACTCGTGTCCGCCAGGGTGGAGGAAACTCCCTCCCGCCGACTCCAATCCGTGCAGTGAGGAATACGGAAGAGCCAGCGGGGCCTCCAGGCTCGGGGAATTCCACAACAATTGGTCGGACTCGAAAGTGGAGGGTGCGCCCGCAAGGTGGTCGCCGTTCTTCATGCGGAGGGATCCCGCCTGCGCCGTCGCGAAAAGGATCAGGGACAGAGCGGCGTTGATTGCAAGCAACTGTGAATTCATGGCTTCTTCTCCTCCTTCCCCTTCATGTCCTCTCCCGTGCGGATCCACTCCATGGAGGACACCGCGGCAGCAGGGGCGGTGAGGCGGCCGAGCAGCGGGTGTTCGAGGGTCCAGGAGGTTCCATCGTATGCCGCGGAGGAAACATGGAGAACCCCTTGGCCAGCCAATTGCACGATCACCGGTCCATGGGACTTCTCGAGCGGCTTTCCGACGAAGGAAGCCAACAGCACTTCCTTGGCCTTGATCCGGAGCGGTTCGGTTTGGAAGGCGGATTCGAGCAGGAAGCACAGGTCAGCCCCGAGACCCTCCGACCCCGCGAGCTTGCCCGAAAGTTTCTCTCCGGCTCGATTGATCACCAGATCCTTCGCCTCCTGGCCGGCGACTCCGACGAGTTTGCCTCCCGCCCCGAGGTCGGTCATGGAGATGTCGCGGACCTCCGAGATCGCGTTGGGATTGCCAAAGGAGAAGCCCCAGCCATCGGCCTCCGGCGCCCCGCCGAGACCGCTCTTGACCACCGGATCAGCCCAGCGGCCCTCTTCCTTGCCATCGATCGTCAGCACGATCAGTCCATCGTCGCGCGTGACCGAAACCTCCACCGTCACTTCGCGGCGTGATTGGGCATTGTGCCCGACGTCTGCGCGCCCGACTGTCGTGTACATTCTGCGTCCGGACGACTGCCGCTTGATCTCCATCCCCGTGTTGACGAACTGCAGGAAATAGCGATCGGACTTTGCGCCTGGCTCCACGAACGGATCGGCGAAGGAGAGGACAAAGCGCGGGATGGCCTGCTGATCCCAGCGGAAGGTCGCGCGGATCCGGAAGTTGCGGGGCAGTTTCGTACTCGACCGGACTTCCACCCCGCCTCTGCCCCTCGTTTTGATTCCCCCGAGGCCGGTCTCCACCGAATCCTCGTCCCTGCCGACCACTTCCCATTCGTCCCCGCCCTTCACGCCGCCGTAGAGCACCTTGTCTTTTGCCGAGGCGGCGCGGACGGAGGCCAGTGAATCCCGGGGAACCTTTATGTTGCCCAAGGCCGGGGACGAGATGGTCGCTTCGCCTGCCGAAAGCCCGGTGAGGTCGGCCGGAATCGCGTCACCGCAGCGGAGTTCCATCAAAAACGGGGCGTTGCTCCCCTCGTTCTGTTCCTTGAAGAACAAGCTCTCCACATTTCCCGGACGGATGCGCACCTCCGACGAAGAGGATCCGACTTTCCAGACCACGGTGCCGTCGGGAAGCACGGCGCGAAGCGAGCCGCTTAGCCTGCCCAGTCCGTCCTTGAGAAGGACCTCATCGGCCAGAGTGGAGCCAGCAAGGGCGAGCAGCAGGGCGAGGAATTTATTCATTTGCAAAATCCTCCGGGGCTTGGTTGTCGGGGAACGGATCTCCGGGGTTGAATTCAATAGCCGACACCGCTTCGCGTCGGACATGGAGTTCGCCAATCAGCGGATTGTCGAGGGCGAACTCATCCTTGCCGGAGGGTTTCAGCACCCCCGAGACCGCGCCCAAGGAACCGAGCCTCAGCAAAACCTCGTCTTGCTTCCTTTCGTAAGGCGGAGCCTGTTCCGGCGTTGCGAAGCGCAGTTCCTCGACTGCCTCCATCGGAACCGAGATTTCCCCGTAGGATCCTTTGAAAGACAAGGCGCCCCCGGCATTGGTTCCCGCCAAGGATCCAGCCATCCGGTCGGAGCCATTGGTGAGCAGCAGCACCTCCTTGCCCTCGACCTCCATGCCGTTGATCGGATCGGGGACGCCATTCCACTCGGAAATCCGGAGATCGGAAATCCGCAATGTGGCGGCTGGCTGGAGCACCGCGAAGCAAAGCCCCTTGCCGCTGCCCTCGTATTCGCCGTCTACGCTCCATTCAACCATCCTGCAGCCGTTGATATCAATCACGATCCGCTTCTTGGACCGGTCGGCGCGGATCGCGAGCTTGCAGCAGTTTGCGCGCTTCATGGATGATATGTCACCACGCATTCCTGAGACCATGCGGAATTCGTTTCCGTTTTTGTCGAATCCCGAGTTGGCGAGGTAGATCTGATGCATACCGACCGACAGGAGGTAGGCATTCCCGAAAATCCTGCCCAGGAGGTCGTTGCGGCCCCTCTGGATCACGCCCTTGGTCTCCTTGCCGCCCGCCTTCGCTTCCTCGGCGAGAGGTTCCATGCCCGCATGGAAGCCGACGGCGAATAGCGGTGCGTCCGTCCACTCCAGATCCATCGTGCAGACAAACCGGTCCGGAAGCGCATCGGGCAATGCCAGCAGCGCGGGGGATTTCCCGCC
>CAZMUK010000067.1:0-15001 GCA_964569415.1 uncultured Luteolibacter sp.
CCGCCCTCCCACAGTCGTCCCCACAGAGCCTCCATCCGCGCGGAGGTGATCGCGGGCTGGTAGACACGCAGGTCAAGCCGGTCGAGCAAACCGGAAAGCTGCTCAATGTGCCGGTAGGTCTCGGGAAACAGGTAGCCGGTGTCGATGAAGACGATCGGGATCTCCGGGGCGTGCTCGTGGATGAGATGGAGCATCACCGCCGACTGGATTCCGAAGCTGGTGGTGGCCACAAGGCGCTTGCCGAGCCGCTGATGAAGCTGCCGCACGCGATCGCCGGCACGCAGGGGTCCGAGCGCATCCGAGAGGAGCGCGGCCTCGTCCTCCCCCGCCGTTGCCGGCAGGCCGGGCGCGGATGTCTCACCCTGCGGCATGGGCTTCGGGCCGGATGTTGCTGTGGAAATCGCGCCCTTGGACGGTGGCATCCACGATGCCGCTGCGGATGCAGAAGTCCCCGAAGCGCTCGCCGTTTTCCCGCTCGCGGGCGTAGCGGGCGATGAGGGGCGCGAGCAGGTCCTTCACCGCGGAACCCGGCACGCTTTCCCGGTAGAGCTTGCCCAACCGCTGCCCGGCAAAGCCTCCGCCGAGGTACACATTGTATTTCCCCGGGGCGCGGCCGACGAAGGCGATCTCGGCGATGTAGGGCCGGGCGCAGCCGTTGGGGCAGCCGGTCATACGGATGGTGATGGCATCATGACGCAGGCCGTTCTCCTCGATGACCTCCTCAAGCTCCGTGAGTAGTTCGGGAAGGTAGCGCTCCGCCTCGGCCAGGGAGAGTCCGCAGGTGGGAAGCGCCACGCAAGCCAGGGAATGAAGACGCAGGGCGCTGCGGCGGTGGTTGTCGGCAATGCCGTGGCGCTCGAGGAGTTGCTCGATCAACGCACGCTTGGCGGGCGCCACATTGGCGATCATCAGGTTCTGGTTGGCCGTCAACCGGAAGTCGCCGTCGTGGACCTTCGCGATCTCGCGCAGGCCGGTCATGAGGGGAAACGAGGGAGTATCGAGCACGCGTCCTCCCTGCACGAAGAGGGTGAAGTGCGAATTGCCGCCGGCATCCTCGGTCCAGCCGTAGCGGTCTCCGTTGTCCTCGAAGACATAGGGCCGCGCCGGGGCGAGCGCGTAACCGAGATACTCGTTGAGCTTGGCGAGGATCCACTCCGGTCCGTGATCGTCGACGGTGTACTTGAAGCGCGAGTGCTTGCGGTCGGTGCGGTCGCCGAAGTCCCGCTGCACCATCACCACCTTTTCCGCCACATCGACGACTTGTTCGGCGGTGCAAAAGCCGATCACATCGGCCAGTCGCGGATAGGTTTTCTCGTTGCCGTGGGTGGCGCCCATGCCGCCGCCCACGGCGACATTGAAACCCGCAAGCCTGCCGTTCTCGACGATCGCGATGAATGAAAGACAATTGGCGAACACATCCACATCGTTGGACGGGGGCACCGCAACGGTGATCTTGAATTTCCGCGGCAGATAGGTGCGACCGTAGACCGGCTCCGCCTCCTCCTCGCTGGATTCCACCTTCTCGCCGTCGAGCCAGATCTCGTGGTACGCGCGGGTGCGCGGCGTGAGGTGGTCGGAAATCGCCTGGGAGACGCGCAGCACCTCGGCGTGCACCGCGGAAAGGTGCGGGTTGGGATTGCACATCACATTGCGGTTCACATCCCCGCAGGCCGCGATGGTGTCCATTGCGGTGCGGTTGATCTCGGCAATGGTGCGCTTGAGATTGCCCTTGATGACCCCGTGGAACTGGAAGGCCTGGCGGGTGGTGAGCTTGATCGTGCCGTTGGCGAACTCGCGCGCCATGCGGTCGACCTCCAACCACTGTGCCGGAGTGGCCACGCCGCCGGGCACGCGGATGCGGATCATGAACGAGTAGGCTTTCTCGAGGCGGTTCTTGCGGCGGTCCGCCCGCAGGTCGCGGTCGTCCTGCTGGTAGGTGCCGTGGAACTTGAGCAACTGCTGGTCGTCCTCGGACATCGAGCCGGTGGAAACATCGGCAAGTCCTTCGGCGATGGTGCCGCGCAGGTAGTTGCTGCGTTCCTTGATGTACTCGTTTGCGGAGAGTTTCTTTTCGGACATGGCGTGGAAGGGGTTGGGCGTCCGCCGGCGGAATCGGGTGGATGCGGGCGGATTCAGGTGGGATCAATACACATCACGTTGGTAGCGTTTCTGCCGCTTGAGGTCCTCGACATAGGCCTCCGCCGCCCCTGCGGACACTCCGCCTTCCTTGCGGACCGCGGCGAGCAGCGCCTGGTGGACATCCTCGGCCATGCGGGAGGCGTCGCCGCAGACATAGAAATGGGCGCCCTCCTCGAGCCAGGCGTAGAGTTCCCGCGACCGTTCGGCGATGCGGTGCTGGACATAGACCTTCTCCGGTTGGTCTCGGGAAAAAGCGACATCGAGCCGGGTTAGCACCCCGTTGCGCAGGTGTTCCTGCCACTCGAGTTGATAGAGGAAGTCGTAGAGGTAGTGCTGGTCGCCCATGAACAGCCAGTTGCGGCCCGTGCAGCCGAGCGCGGCTCGGTGTTCGACGAAGGCACGGAAGGGAGCGATGCCGGTTCCGGGCCCGACCATGATCACCGGAGTGGCCCCGTCCTGCGGCAGGCGGAAATTGCGGTTGGGCTGCACGAACACCGGGGCCTTGTCACCGGCCTTGAGTAGATCGGCGAGATAGGTGGAGCACACCCCCTTGCGCGCGCGGCCGTGGCTTTCGTAACGGACCGCCCCCACCGTGAGGTGAACCTCGCCCGGATGGGCCAGCGGACTGGAGGCGATCGAGTACAAGCGCGGCGGCAATTTGCGCAGGATGCCGGCGAGCTCCTGCGCCCCAAGCCCCTGCGGAGCGAAATCCGCCAGCGCGTCCACCACCTGCCTGCCGGCAAGGTAGTCCTTGAGCCGCGGCTTCGCATCGTCCCCGAGAAGGGCCGCAAGTTGCGCGGATCCCCCGGCCTCCGCGAGCTTGGAAAGCACGGCGCGCGACAAGGCTGTGATGTCAAGATCCTCGCGCAGGGCATCCGCAATCACTTTGCGTCCAGCCGATTTGATTTCGACCTCCTCGGTCCCGCCGAGCCGAGCGGCCGCGAGCACGGCGGCAACCACATCCGGGGCATTGACCGGCTGCACCGCCAAGGCGTCGCCCGGTTCATACTCCATGCCGGAGCCTTCGAGAGACAACTCCACATGGACCGTCTCTTTCGACGAACCCCTGCCGTTGAGGTTCACGATCTCCATCACCTCGGCGGGAAACGGGTTCTTCTTTCCGTACTCAACGGATGCAACCACCACTGCCGACGAAGCAGTCGCCATTGCGGCAGCCCCCGCCGCGCCGAACGCGTCGAGCGACTTGCCGAGCCATGCGGTGAAGTCCTCCTCGTAATCGACATCGCAGTCCCGACGGTCGGCAACGCGCTTGGCCCCGAGCTGCGCGAGACGCGCGTCGATGTCCTTTCCGGTCTGGCAGAATTTCTCGTACGAGGTGTCGCCCAAGGCACATACCGAGAAGGACAACCCCGAAAGGTCCGGTGCCTCGGACATCAAGGCCTTGAAGAACGAGGCCGCCGTCTCCGGAGGCTCCCCGTCCCCCCATGTGGAAACCACGACCAAGGCCCGGCCCTCCGCTGCGAGATCGGCGATTGCGGCATCGGCCATGTTGCGCACCTTCGGACGGAACCCGCGCTTCTTTGCCTCCTTGCCCACGCGGTCGGCCAAGGCCTCGCAATTGCCCGACTCCGTCCCATACAGCACCAAGAGACCTCCGCCCGCCGCCGGCACGGCCGTCGGTACCGCAAGGCCGGGACCCCTCCACGCAGATAAAAATCCACCCAGCCAAGCCCGCTGACGCTCATCCATTCCGGAAATCACCGCTTCAAGGGCCTGACGCTGCGAAGGGTCGAGCGGCGTTTGCTGGGGAAACTGAAACATTAGTTCTTTGCCTTGGATTATTAGGATTCGCGGCGCAGGATGCCTCTGGGCAGGCCGGGAGACAACTCTTTTCTCGGAAATTTTTGGAAGGGTTTCCGGGTGTTGAGCGTAGTTTCGGGGGCACATGGACACCATCCGCCCCTTGTTCCTCTGGTGCCTCTCCGCCTCCTTGGCCGGGGCGGTCGTGACTCCGGCGCCGCTGTTCCGAAACGGGGCGGTGCTTCAGCGCGACAAGGAGATCCGGGTCTGGGGCCGCTCCCCGGTACAGGCGAAGATCACGGTGTCCTTTGCCGGCCAATCGCATTCCTGCGAGGCGGACGCCTCCGGTCGCTGGTCGGTCACCCTGCCGCCGATGGAGGCAAGCGCGGAAGGGCGGACGATGACGATCCAGGAAAATGATTCCCCGGAATTGGAAATCCGCGATGTGCTGGTGGGGGAAGTCTGGCTGGCCAGCGGCCAGTCGAACATGGAGTTGCCGGTCGAGGAAACGGATGTGGAGGACCGCAAGAAGGCGGCCGACGGCCCGGTTCCCTTGCTGCGGTTGTTCAAGGTCCCGCGGGCACTCAATCATCTCCCGCAGGAAACCGTCGGAGGCTCCTGGGTCGCAGCCACACCGGAATCAACGCGAAGCTTTTCCGCCGTGGGATATTTCTTCGGCCGCAAACTCGCGGACGACTTGCAGGTGCCGGTGGGCATCATCGCCAGCGCCTGGGGCGGGACGCGCATCGAACCATGGTGGAACGAGGAAGGTCTGGCCGGCATCCCGGAACTCGACAAGATCATGAAGGCACGGATGGAGGGTATGCCGGGATCGCCCGCCTATAAAAACCGCTACCGCGCCTATGCGGAATCGGTGGGAAAATGGTCGCGCGATGCGGTCGCGGCGGTCGATGCGGACGGGAAAATCCCGCCGATGCCCAAGCAGCCTTCCGCCCTCGAACTCCGCCAACAGACGGGGATCTACCAAGCGATGATCCACCCGCTCGCGCCGTACTCGCTGCGCGGTTTCCTGTGGTATCAAGGGGAATCGAATGTCGGAGACGGACCGGTCTACGCGGCGAAAATGCGCGCGCTGGTCCGCGGATGGCGGCAGGCCTTCCGCAATCCGGAGGCTCCGTTTTTGTTCACGCAGATCGCCCCGTACAACTACCCGAAATTTCGCAAGAACTGCACGACGGACACGCTCCCGGGTTTCTGGCTCTCCCAGCAGGACGCGCTGTCCATTCCCCACACGGGCATGGCGATCACCATCGATGTCGGCGACCCGGATGACATACATCCGAGGAAAAAAAGCACGGTCGGACAACGCCTCGCCCTCTGGGCGCTCGCCGATACCTACGGTGCACGAGATCTGGTCAAAAGCGGACCGATGTTTTCCGGCTACAGCATCACCGACAAGGGAATCGTGGTGAAGTTCGACCATGTCGGAGGCGGACTCGCATCGCGCGACGGCAAACCGCTCACCGGTTTCGAGGTGGCCGACAAGGACGGGGAGTTCCGCAACGCGACGGCGGTGATTTCCGAGGACGGAAAATCGGTCCTGCTCGCCAACTCGGGACTACAAACCCCGGAACGGGCACGCTTCGGTTGGTCGGCCACCGTGACACCGAACCTGATGAACCGCGAAGGACTTCCCGCCGCGGCCTTCACCACCCACCGGCACTGAACACGCCGCGCGGAGCAAGGCGCCGGGACGGATGATCTCCCTCACCCGCGCCAGTCCCACGCGACCACCACTTCGATGTCGGGGTGAATGCTGTGGTGAACCGGACAGGATCGCGCCGCTCCCTCGAGCAGGGGACGGTCGGGATGATCCGGAGGCAAGGGCAGCGCGAGATCGAGTTCGAGGCGCGATACCCTCCGCGGGGCCTCGGCCGACATGAACTTTCGTACCGAGGCCTCCATGCCGTCGAGGACGATCCCCTTGCGGCCGGCGACGATGCCGATGACGGTCATGGTGCAGGACGCCAGCGCCGCGGCCAGCAGGTCGGTGGGGGAAAAGGCAGCGCCCTTGCCGTGGTTGTCCACCGGCGCATCGGTGAGAATCTCGCTGCCCGAAGGCACATGGACCGCCCGGCAACGGAGATCACCTTGATAATTCAATCGGATTTCAACCATAACAATTTCCTCGGTATACGGAAGCTCAGTCTTCCTTCATCGGATCCTTGGCAAGCACCACACGGAACCCGTAGAAGGAATCGCGATATCCCGGCGGCTGTGCGTTGCGCGATCCGGTCATGAGGTTGTCGACCTGCCCGGTGCTCCAACCACCGCCGCGCAGGATGCCCAATGCGTCCTTTCCGGAACCGGAATAGTTGTCGGACACCCACTCCTGCACATTGCCGCCCAGATCAAAAAAGCCCGCGGCGTTGGAGGGAAAGGAGCCGACCGGCGCGGTGTGGGCGAATCCGTCGTTGTACCCGGAGATGGTGCGCTCCATCGGGAAATCCGGCGTCCTCGCCAACGAGATGTCGGCGAAGTTGCCGACCTTCTCCACCGTGTCCCACTGCGGTCCCCACGGATACACCGAGGGCTTGCGCGCATCGAGCGCACCCGGACTCAGCCCCGGCTCCTCGTACAAACCCGCGATCTGGCTCCACTCGCGGTCACTCGGAAGGCGATAGGTGTCGCCGGATCCGATCCGCTCGGACTTCCGCTCGCGGGCGGTAAGCCACTTGCAAAATGCCAGGGCATCGTCGCGCGACAGATTGACCGCCGGATGGTCGGGGTTCTGCGCGAAGGGAGCGGGCGGGATCTTGCCCTTGGTCTCCCGAAGAAACACGGCGATGTCGGACACCCTTGTTTCCCAGACCGATGCCATGGCACCGGGTCCCATGGGGATGAGCCGCATGCCGAGGCTGTTTTCCCAAGCCTTGCCGAACACCACACTCTCGTTGCGACGCAGGGAAACCATCCGCTCGAGCGTGGCACCCTCGCCGACATTGAGCGTGAGGTACTCGGGCTTGTATCCCTCCAGCAAGAGGGAAAGCCGCACCTTTCCGGGCCGGACCTTGCAGGAAAACGGCTCCGTGCCGGTGATCCCGCGAAGCTCGCCATCCGTCCGCACCTCGGCACCCGCGGGCTTGGTCACCAAACTCAAGCGCCCATACCGAACCATCCTCACCTGCATGCGGAACGGCCGCCAACCCTTCTGAAGCGCCGGTTCGCTCATCGCGGGATCGCGGAACGATTCGTCGCGCAAGGGCGATACCTCGTGATCCGCCGTGAGGAAACCGGCGCGGATCCCGTTCTCCCGGAACCATGCGCAGTACTCATCGGCACTGTCCTCGTCGGTCAGGACGACTTGCATGACGGCGCCGTTTTGGGAAAGGGACAGGAACTCGGCGGCAGGCACCTTCCGTCCGGACAGGAACCGCCCCCAGTTGGACCTCCTCACATAGGAGAACGACTCGTGGCGATCCTCTATCGGCTGGAAGGGCTCTCCGAGATGATCGGTCCACGCCTCGCCCGCGCGCGGCGGATCGAACACATTGAGCACCGCGGCAAGCAACAACGGCTCGTCGGCGGATTTGGCATCGATGCGGCCTTCCACTTTCGCCGAAGCAAAGCCTTCCTTGCGCAAGGTATAAGTCAACTGCGCACCCACATCCGCCGACAACACGGGAGTGGGGGTCGTGCCGATCACCACCCCGTCAGGCCGGATCACATCGGCACCTTCGGGAGAACTGGAAATGCGGTACAACCCGGAAACGGGAGGAGGCGGACCCGGCGGCGCGGCCGGCGGACGGGAGGAAATCCCCTTCCATCCCAGCACGGCGGCCACCGCGAGCATCGCCGCGCCTGCCAGCCAAGGAACCACCGCGCGCGGCTTGGGACGCTTGCCCGCCGCAATGCGCGCCAAAGCCCCGGCCAAGTCCGGCGCCGTGGAGATGCCGCGCTTGGACGGCCGCGGATCGCACACTTCGCAAATCAACCGGTTGAGCGCCAACCACCGCGCGCGATCCGGCCCCGAAGGAACATCCGGCGGCAACTCGGGAAAATTCATCCGGTCGTTCCCGGTGGCGATCTCGTAGAGAACCTTCCCCAAACCATACACGTCCGCACGCGCAGTCCCCGGCCCCTCCGGCGGCACGAATCCCTCGGTGCCGACGAAAGTGCGCTGCCCGCGCGCCGCCACGAGCCCGATGTCGGCAAGCTTGGCCTTGCCGTTGACGAAAATGACATTCGAGGGCTTCACATCGCGGTGAGCGAGACCGTGGGCGTGAAGGTGCCCCAAGCCCTCGGCAAGACGCTGCCCCACCTCGAGACAGTCGTCCACCGGCCACACGGTGCGCGGCGCGTTGCGTCCGTCGGCACGCAGGGTCCGCGGCTCGTACTCCACGGGATCGATCTCGCGACCGCTGCGAACATCGTCGCCCAACTCCATCACATAATAATAATACGGGGAATCACCCACCGCACCGCGCCCCACATGAAGGATGTTGACCAAACCCGGATGATCGCGCGAAAGCGGCTCGTAGCGAAGAATGCCCTCGAACTCGCGCTCGAAACCACGGTCGTCCTCGAAATCCTCGCGCCAGACGACCTTGACCGCGCGCAGCGCGCCGGTAACGCCGCGCGCCATCCACACCTCGCCGTACGCGCCGCCGCCGATCTTGCGCAGCACCTCGTGGTCGGGCACCGGCGGACATGGACGCACCTCACGCACCGCCTTCCTCCTCCTCGAGTTTCGCCAGCTCCCGCTTGAGAACCGCACCGACCCGGTGCTTGGCAAGATACACCTGCGACACACTCACACCGAGACTCTCCTGCACCCGTTTGACATCCCACTGCTTGAGGACATAACAATCGAAAATCTGGTACTGCTTGGGCGACACCTGCGCGCGCACCCGCGCCAATGCGGCCTCGGCGACATTGTTCTTCCACTCCACATCCCATATCCGCTCGAGAACGGCAGCGGCGGGATCCTCCACCCGCTCGACCACCGCCGTCGCACGCTCCCCCTCCCAATCGGCCACAGCCGTGGCCGTGTCCTTGCGCCTCTTGCGGAACTGATCGTTGATCCGCCACCGGGTCATGTTCATCAACCAGGTCTTGAAGGATCCCTGCTCGGGATCGTACATGTGCTTCTTGCTCTGCTTGGCAATCGAAAGAATGGTCTCCTGCACGCAATCAAGGGCCTCCTCGCGCCGCAAGCCGGCCTTGACCGCCACCGAATAGATGAGCCGCCAATAGGTTTGGTAAAACTCGTCCCAGGTCCGCTGGTCCTCCCAATTGTCGAGCCGCGCGATCAAACTCCTCCGCGTGCGCGCACACGCGAAATCCAGTGACTCCGCCCCATCGTCCGCCGTCTCTTCCTGCCGCTCTCCTTCTGCCATGTCCGTTTCTACCGGTCTGTCGACCCGTTGTCTCCCACGGATTCCGGGGCAACGCAAGCGACTACGGGAACTCCGGACGGGGTTTTTGGCTTGCCGCATCAAGCCGGCAGCGATGCACTCGCTGCCATGCGCCTCCGAACCACCCGGCCCCCCCTGACGCGCCGCTTTCTCCCGGTGCTGGTCCTGCTGGTCGCATGGGGCACATCCGATGCGCGCGAAATCCGCCTCGCGCCCGCCGATGGCTTCGATTTCCCGGTGGGAAAACCCAACGCCGACGGCTACTACAAGGCCCGCGGCCTCCGACTCCGGGCACCCACCCACTTCGGAGAGGATTGGAACGGCCGCGGCGGAGGCGATACGGACCTCGGAGACCCGGTCTACGCCATCGGCAACGGAATCGTGACCTTCGCCGCGAATGTCCGCGGCGGCTGGGGAAATGTGGTCCTCACCCGCCACGCGTACCGCGACCCCGCCACTGGTCAGATCCGCTACATCGATACCCTCAACGGCCACCTCGACCGCATCATGGTCCGCACCGGAGATCCGGTGAAACGCGGCCAACAAATCGGCACCATCGGCAGCAACTCCGGCATGTACCCGGCTCACCTGCATTTCGAAATCCGCCACAACATCACCATCGGCATGCACCGCAACAGCGTGCCATCGGACCTCTCGCACTGGGCCGACCCCACCGCGTTCATCAACAGGTACCGACGCCTCCAGCGGGAATGGAAGAATGTGGCGGTGCCCGTGGGCACCTACAAGGAATACAACGGCGTCCATGGCCTCTGAACACCGCCCGAAACACGGTGTGGGCATCCCCTGGTCGTCCGTCGCGCTCGCCGCAGCAGCCATCGCAATCGTGGCGATCGGCCTGCTCCAAACACAACGGGAAGACCCGAAACATACACAGCGAAACCAACCCGCCACCCACACCGAAACCCGGACAAGGAAACCGGAAACGACCACGGCCAAGGTCGACCCGCACCCACGGAACAAACCCGCACCCGCCCGCACAGGCGGCTACGAGTGGTACCGCTCCTGCACGCTCGCCGACCACCCGCACAACGACGGGGACTCCTTCGCGGTACGCTTGCCCGGCGGACGCACGGAACAGTTCCGCCTCTATTTTGTCGATGCCCCGGAAAGCGCCTTCAAACGCTACCGCAATGGCGAGGACAACCACACGCGCATCCGCGAACAAGGGGAAGACCTCGGCGGAATCTCCCCCGCCCAAGCCGTCGAGATCGGCCGACGCGCAAAGGCCCGCACTCTCTCGCTGCTGCGCGAGTCGCCTTTCGACCTCTTCACCTCGTGGGACAGCCCCTTCGGCGACGGCCGCTACCACGCCTTCGTGCGCACCGGCCGCCCGGATCCGAACCGCTGGTTGCACGAACAACTCATCGAGGAGGGCCTCGTCCGGATCCACACAAAACCGGCACCCCTGCCCGATGGAACCCCCGCCGCCGCCCACCGGGGAAGCCTCCGCTCGCTGGAAAGAACCGCCCGCAGGGAACAACGAGGCGCCTGGGGACTCTGACCACGCCTGCCCTGCGGAATCAGCGGAAATCCGCGATTTCCGAACCTCGGGATTTCCCGGTTGACACACCGGAGCGAAATCCCTAGCTTCCCGGCCCCGCCGCCCATCCGGGCCGCAACACCCGACCAGCCTCGTCAACCCCTCCTTCCGTTTCCTCCGCACGCATCGCCCGCATGTCCATGAAGACCTTCTCCGCCAAACCCCACGAAGTCGAACGCTCATGGCATGTCATCGATGCCGCCGGCAAAGTACTCGGCCAAGTCGCCGTGGAAGCCGCTCGCCTTCTCCGCGGCAAACACAAACCGATCTTCACCTCCCATGTCGACACCGGCGACTTCGTGATCGTCGTGAATGCCGACAAGGTGGTGCTCAGCGGAAACAAGGAAACCGCGAAGATCTACACCCGCTTCTCGGGGTATGTCGGCGGCAAAAAGGTGGAAACCCCGCGCATGGTTCGCGAACGCAGGCCCATCCTGCTGGTGGAGCGCGCAGTGTACGGAATGCTGCCGAAAACGAGTCTCGGCAAATCCCAGTTCACCAAACTCAAGGTGTACGCGGGTCCCGACCATCCGCACGGATCCCAACAACCAGCGGCCCATGCGGTGCGCTGAGTCCGCTGACCATCCGCTGAATCTCCACACTCCTTTCCCATCCCTCACCCGAACCTCATGACCGCCTCCGCCACCACCCCGGCCGCCACCGGACGCCGCAAAACCGCCGTGGCCCATGTCTGGCTCCACGAAGGAACCGGAACCATCCAAATCAACGGCCGTCCCTTCGAGGAATACCTCCCCACCCTCGAACTCCAGAACACGGTCCTCGCTCCGTTCCAAGCCACCTCCACCGCGGGCAAATTCCACGCAAAGGTGGTAGTCAAAGGAGGCGGCACCCAAGCCCAAGCGGTGGCCATCCGTCACGCAATCTCCCGCGGCCTCACCAACGCGGACCCGGAGGCCCGCAAATTGGTCAAACCGCTCGGTTTCCTCACCCGCGACCCGCGGATGAAGGAACGGAAGAAGTCGGGCCGCCCCGGCGCCCGCAAACGCTTCCAGTTCTCGAAGCGCTGATCGTCTCGCCACAAGAGGACACGGTGGAAGACAACTCCGCCTCCGCGACCCGCCGGTGCCGTCAGGACATGCCGCGCACCGCCGCCGTGCTGCTCCTGCTTTCACTGGTCCTGCTCCCGGCCACGGCCGCACCGCGCGCTTGGCACAATGTCGATCGCTCGAAGTCGCTCAAAGGCGAATTCGTCCGCCGCGATGCCTCATCGGTGGTCATCCGGGACGGGAATTTCCGCGAGACGAAAATCCCCCTCGGCGCGCTCCACGCCGACGACCGGGCATGGCTGGATGCCAAGCACCCGCTCGCCTCCGCCAAAGGCCCCGCAACCACCCTCCCGCTCACCGAGGGAATCTTCGACTCACTGGCCTTCGGCGACTCACGCAAGACAGTCCAGGAAAAACTCGCGAGAAGCCGCTTTGTTGTCGCAACCATGCCGGAAACCTTCTTCGGCCGCACCGGTTTCAACGGAATCTACAAGACCCGCGGCAAAATCGGCGGACTCGACGCAACGCTGTTCTTCGGTTGGTCGCAGAAGGACGAACTCAACGAACTGTCCCTGCACTCGGAACCCATCTCCATCGCGGAGTTTCCCACCAAGGGCCGCACCTGCATCAAGGCTTTCGCGGAATTGCTCTCGGAGATACACGGCAAACCGCTCTCGGTCGCGGAAATGCCCGACCTGAAATCGCTCGCCGATGCCCAGGTGATCGGAACGCACCTCTGGAAACTCGAACCGGAGGGAAGCATCATCCTCGGCCCGGCGCGTGAAGGGAAACGCTACCTGGTGCTCGCCCGCTACTCCCGCGCAAGCCTCGAACCGGTGCCGAAGAAGTAACCAAAGCACAGCGGCTCCATCCGCAACTGCGCCACCGGCAACCACGCACCCTGTCTTCGCCGCAACCGCCGCGGCATCTTTAGGCCACGCGGCTCCGCCCCGCCCCCACCATCCTCACTGCATCGCCTCGGCCACCTGCTCGATGCGCGCACTCGAGCCGGTAGAGCGCGTCCCGACAGCCGCCTCGTCAAGACAGGCCTCCGCCCACTCGGACACAGTGAGCCCCTTTGCCATCGCCGCACGGTTCCATTCCTCGAAGCGATCCGGCAGGGTCCGGACCAGCAGACTGCTCCGCAAGGGACCGGCATGCTCGTGCCACCGCTCCATGAGGCGATGCACATGAGGCAAACGCCGCGCGGGAACCCCGCCCGACCTCCAATTGTGAATGGTCTGCGGCATCACCCCGAGCACCGAAGCCACTTGCGAGGCACTCACCTTCTGCTCGTCCATCCACTTGCGAAAGGCATTCTCAACGCGGACCATGCTCCAAGGATCCTACCGGAATTTCCCGATGCAATCCCCCGTTTCTGCCGCAAAAACGCGTACGCGATCCCGCAAACACCAGGGGCCGCAGGCCTACTCCGGGGTTGCCTGCGACCCGCGCATGTGCCAGACACAGCCAATGCGGAACAAACCAAAGCTTGTCCTCTGCTTCTTGCTCGCCGCCGCAGCATCGGCCCGAGCGCAGAAAATCGACCAACTCTACGCCACCCACTGCGCCGCGTGCCATGGTGCGAACTTCGAGGGCGGGGTTGGCGGTTCGCTGATCGACGGAGAATGGAAGCATGGTTCCTCCGACGAGGAAATCCGCCTCTCGATCGCAAAAGGAAAACCGGAAATGGGAATGGTCCCTTGGGAGGAAGTCCTCAAGCCCGATCAAATCCGCGCCATGGTGATCCTGCTTCGCGAGAAGGAAAAGGGCTTCCTCGCCAAGTCGATCAAGTACCCGGTCCCCTCGCCCGGGGAAATCACCAAAACGGAACTCCACTCCTACCGGATTGAAACGGTCGTCAAAGATGGCCTGCGCACCCCTTGGGCGATCGAGTTTCTGCCCGATGGCACAAAACTGGTCACCGAGCGGCCCGGTCGCTTGCGGGTGATCGACCGCGCCGGTCGTCTCCTGCCGCAAGCCGTGCGCGACATCCCTAAATCAACCGAACTCGGCCAAGGCGGTCTCATGGATGTGGCCATCCACCCGGATTTCAAACGCAACGGTTGGATCTATCTCGCCCTGTCCGACGGGGAAATGCGCAAGGGTCCCGATGGGAAACCCAAACCGGCGTGCATCACCGCCATCGCCCGCGGGCGCATCAAGGACAACCGATGGACGGACAACGAATGGATCTATCGCCCCGATCCCTCGTTTCGTTCCCATGCCGGCGTGCACTTCGGATCACGCATTGTATTCGGAGGCGGATATGTCTGGTTCGTCATCGGGGAGCGCGGTGGCATGATGGAGGCACAGGATCTCTCGCGCCCGAACGGAAAGATCTTCCGCTTGCACGATGACGGCAGGGTTCCGGTCGACAATCCCTTCGTCAAAACTTCCGGGGCCATTCCGGGCATTTGGAGCTATGGCCACCGCAATCCCCAGGGAATGATCCGCGATCCGAGGGACGGCTCGATTTACGCCACCGAACATGGTCCGCGCGGCGGCGACGAACTCAACCTCATCCTGCCCGGGAAAAACTATGGTTGGCCCGTGATCACCTACGGCATGAATTACAGTGGGACCCCGATGGTCGCCATCACCGCCAAGGAGGGCATGGAACAACCGCTCACTTTCTGGGTACCGTCGATCGCCGCCTGCGGGCTCGAGATCTGCAGCGGCAAAGGGTTTCCTCGATGGAAGGGCGACCTGCTTGCCGGAGGACTTGCCCAGAAGGAAGTCCGGCGGATCCGCCTCAAGGACAAGAAGGTGGTCGCCCAAGAAGTCATCCTAAAGAATATCGGCCGCGTCCGCGCCGTCTCGGAATCACCCGATGGTTCTATCTATGTAGTCCTCAACGGACCCGACCGAATCGTGCGCATACGGTCGGCCGATTGAACCGCATTCCGCGGACTCCAAAGTCTGCTTTTTACATAAAGTGACAGACATTTTGTGATTTTACCCTTCAGGACTTCGTGACTCTCCATGGCGGGCAGACTGCCGGAAGACCAGTCTGGAGAAAAGCCTGCAATTACCTCGCCCCAGAGCGATGAAAAAATAAAGTGACGACGCCCCTCTGCTGTAACTTATACAGTAACTTATACATAGTGACAGACATTTTGTATTCTCCTGTATTCTCCTACCCTTTTCCCCGT
>CAZMUK010000068.1:0-14668 GCA_964569415.1 uncultured Luteolibacter sp.
ATTCGCCATCCAATGCCGGGTCACCACCGAGGACCCGCAACGCAATTTCGCGCCCGACTACGGCCGCATCCTGAACTACCGCTCGGCCGCGGGTTTCGGCATCCGACTCGACGCCGCTTCGGGCGACGCAGGATCGGTGGTGACCCCGTACTACGACTCAATGCTGGTGAAAATCACCGCAATGGGCCGCGATTTCCCGACCGCATGCCAGCGGATGGACCGCGCGCTACGCGAGTTCCGCATCCGCGGAGTGAAGACCAACATCCCCTTCCTCGAAAACATCATCAGCGACGAAACCTTCCGCGCGGGACAAGCCCACACGAAACTGATCGACCAAAAACAGGAGCTGTTCCTGTTCCAACCGCGCCGCGACCGCGCGACACGCCTGCTGGCCTACCTCTCGGAAACCACGGTGAACGGCAATCCGTCGGCCAAAGGCTGGCGACCACCCGCCGCCATGCCCGCCGCACCGATGCCGGATCCGCGAACCGGCGGCCACCATGCGAAACCTCCGCGCGGCACCCGCGACCTGCTGCTCGAAATCGGCCCAGAGAAATTCTCGAAATGGATCATCGGACACGAGCGCGTGCTGGTGACCGATACCACGCTGCGCGACGCCCACCAGTCGTTGATCGCCACCCGCATGCGCACCCACGACATGCTGCGCACCGCCGACGCGCTTGCACACCGACTGCCGGGACTGTTCTCGCTGGAAATGTGGGGCGGCGCCACCTTCGACACGGCGATGCGCTTCCTTTCGGAATGCCCGTGGCAACGGCTCCGCCTGCTGCGCGAGGCAATCCCGAACATCTGCTTCCAGATGCTGTTCCGCGGCTCGAACGCGGTGGGCTACTCGAACTACCCGGACAATGTGGTGGCGGGCTTCGTGAAACACGCGGCCGATTCGGGCATGGACCTGTTCCGGATCTTCGATTCGCTCAACTACCTGCCGAACATGAAGGTGGCGATGGAGGCAGTGCGCGACCACGGCAAGGCGCTCTGCGAGGCGGCGGTCTGCTACACCGGCGACATCACCGATCCCTCCCGCGCGAAATACCCGCTGAAGTACTATGTGGAGAAGGCCCGCGAACTGGAACGGATGGGCGCCCACATCCTCGCCATCAAGGACATGGCGGGCCTTTGCAAACCCGCTGCTGCGGGCCTGCTGGTCTCGGCCCTGAAACAGGAAATCGGCATCCCGGTCCATTTCCACACCCACGATACCTCGGGACTCAACGCGGCCTCGGTGCTCGCCGCGACCGAAGCCGGCGTCGACATCGTCGACCTCGCGGTGGCTTCGATGTCGGGATCGACCTCCCAACCCAACATGAATTCGGTGGCGGCCTGCCTGGCGGGTTCGCGGCGGGACCCGGGACTGGATGTCGCCGCGCTCAACGAGATCTCGGACTACTGGGAACAGGTGCTCGGCTTCTACAAGCCCTTCGACTCCGCGCCGCGCGGCGGCTCGGCCGAGGTCTACGATCATGAAATGCCCGGAGGCCAGTACACGAACCTCCGCGAACAAGCCAACGCGATGGGCCTCGGCCACCGCTGGCAGGAAATCGCCCGCACCTACGCGGACGTGAACATGCTCTTCGGCGACATCGTGAAGGTGACACCCTCGTCAAAGGTGGTGGGAGACATGTGCATGTTCCTCGTCACCCGCGGCATCCGCGCGGCGGATGTGCCGAAACTCCGGCCGGGAAGCATCGACTTCCCGGAAAGCGTGATTGATATGCTCTCGGGCGGACTTGGCCAACCCGACGGCGGATGGCCGCAGGAGGTGCAGCGGGTGGTGCTGGGACCGAACCGCAAGCCGGTGACCCAACGCCCCGGGGAACTCGCCGCACCGGTGGACCTCGAGGCGACGCGCCAAAGCCTCTCCGCGAAACTCCGCCGCAATGCAAACGAAGACGATCTCTACTCGCACCTGATGTACCCGAAGGTGTTCGCGGATTTCACGGAGTCGCGCGAGACCTTCGACGATCTCAGCGGTCTGCCCACACCGGCGTTTTTCTATGGACTGCAAATCGGCGAGGAAATCGAAGTGGAAATCGATCCGGGAAAGATCCTGACGATCAAGCTGATCTCGGTGGGCGAACCGGACACCGGGGGCCGCAGAACGCTGTTCTACGAACTCAACGGCATGCCGCGCGAGTCGGTGGTGACCGACCGCTCGCTGACGGTCTCCGCGGGTCCCGCGCGCGCGAAGGGCGACCCGGCGGACCCCTGCCACGCCTGCGCCCCGATGCCCGGAATGGTGAGCGAGGTGGCGGTCTCGGTGGGACAATCGGTGAAGGAGGGTGACAAACTGGTGGTGCTCGAGGCGATGAAAATGCTCACGACCGTCAGCGCTTCCCGCGACGGCACGGTGGCCGATGTGCTGGTGAAAAAGGGCGACCGCACCGAAAGCGACGACCTGCTGGTGCGGTTGGATCCGGCCTGACCCGCCTCCCGCGCGTTTTTCAGTATTCCTCTTCTTCGCCGCCCGGAACCGGGGGAAGCACATCCTCGCGCATCAGCAAACGCGCGAGATCCAGATCGGGCAACAGGTCCGCGGGCGTGCCGGCAACGATGGAGACATAAGGCGTGATGCGGTCGGTCTCGGCAATCGCACAATGCACCATCGAGGAAACGATGTCGGCATCGTACTTTTCGCGCTCGAAGATGTTCGATACACGGAACACCACCCGGCCGCGCTCGATGTCGTACTCGAAGCCGCCGAGAATGAGCGGCTTGTTGGCGCGTGCGAGCAACTCGAGGATGTACGGCAGGCACTCCTCTCCGGCGTTGACCGTGGTCTCTCCGAGCACCGCCAGCGCATTGAGTTCGGGATAGGCCTGGGCGATGAGCTCCACGCGCGTGTGATGGGCCTCGAATACGGTCCGCAGCACATCGCGACCCTCCACCAACTCGGCATGCCAGCCTCGGGCTCCGAATGCTTCCTCCACACTGAGAATCTGACGCGAATGCGGACGCACGGACGGAGCTTGCCCAGACGGAACGACCGGCGACAACACCGGATTTCTTCCGAACTTCAGGGATCAACCCGCTTCACCCGCCCCAGCACTGCATGCACGAGCATCGGCCGCCATGCCGCCTTGATCGGACGCAACGAAAGATGAATCCCCGCGGTCTTCTCCGCATCGTGATGCAAGGTCAGGCGCGTCAGGTCGGCATCGGCCTCGGCGCTGTGGATCTCACCCCAGGAGACGAGCCGCATGCCGGCCGCAGGTCGGAGGAACGGGAAAATCTCCATCCCCAGCGGTGTGAGAATGAGGTAGGCATGACGGGTAAGCCTCCACGCGATCCGCAACAACCCGATGCCCGCAAGCAGCGGCGGCAGCACCCACAAGGGATGCGGAAAGGATCCGGAGTCCCATCCCCGGGAAAGCCTCAGCGCAAGGAACAAGCCTCCCCCGGCCAAGGCTGAGGCCCCCAGCACCCAGAACGGCACGGCCTGGGCCGACCTCGTGAAGCGCAGTTCGCGCTCGGGTGATTGGACGGGCCTCATGATTCGTCGGCCGCACACTCCAGCCGGGTCAGGACCAACCCCACCAACGCGGTCTCGAAAGAAAGTTCACCGGGATCAAAACCGCCTTCCTCCAAACGACCGGGCTCCTCACGCACGCGGAACCATTCGACGAAACGCGGCATCGCCAACATCATCGCGGCACCCTTGCAGGAATGCAGGTCGAAGCGCAGTGCCTCGAAGTCCCGCCCCACAAGCAGGCCGGACCACTTTTCGCGCCGCGCCGCAAGATCCTCGAGGAAATCGCGCGCAATCCCGATCATCCCGGGAAGATCTCCCCGCGCCATCGCGCGAAACCGCAACTCGTCCACCGCCGCCAGCCCACCCACACCCGCAAGCACCCGCTCCTCCAACATCCTCACCTCCGGCCGCCGCCGCTCGCCTGCGTCCATCCGCGCCAGCAAGGCCAGCGCCTCGCCGTGATCGCCGATCGCCTCGGCTCCCTCAGCCAACTCGATCAGCCCGGGCTCGCTCGCAGGCAGAGGCTCCTCCCGATACACGGCCCAGCGCGCGTGATCCGGCAAATCCTCCGGAAGCTCAGGCCCGCTCACCTCCTCGAGATACACGAACTCGTCCCCATCCCGCCTCATCCGGCGATGGTTGAGCCAGATGACGATCGCAAAGCCCATCACCAAAAAGGAACCCTCAAGCAAAAACGGGGTCGACATCCACCCGGCCATGAACCCGAGCCATTCACCAAACACCCCGGGCACCCGCCGCCAGAACAGCAACACCAGGCAAAACCCTCCCGCGACCGCCGCAAGAATGCCCGCCCCCGCCGCAATCTGCGCCGCCCGCTGCCGTTTGTCCCTGTCCATCCGTTCCAGGCTTTATGCCCCGCGCAGTGTCATCCGCATCGGCCGCGCTTTCCACCACGAAATCCCCCGCCCGACCGCCATTCGTCCTTGGCGGATCCCGCCGTCCCGCCTACACCCGCCGCCGTGCGACTCTTCGACACCCTCTCGCGCCAAACCCGCGACCTCACGCCGATCGACGGATCCCGCTTCCGCTTCTATTGCTGCGGCCCCACCGTCTACGGCCCGGCCCACATCGGGAATTTCCGTACCTTCGTCCTCCAGGATGTGCTCCGCCGCACCCTCGAGACCGCAGGCATCCAAACCCTCCACGTCCGCAACATCACGGATGTCGACGACAAAACGATCCGCGACTCGCTCAAGGCCGAACGCAGCCTCGCCGATTTCACCGCGGGCTGGACCCGGCGCTTCCACGCCGACTGCACCAAACTCAACCTTCTCGCACCGCATATCGAACCCGGGGCGGTGGCGCACATCCCGCAGCAGATCGCAATGATCGGCGACCTGGTCGACCGCGGCCACGCCTACCTGTCGGATGACGGATCGGTATACTTCCGCATCGCCTCGTTCCCACAGTACGGCAAACTTTCCCATCTCGACCAACGGGAACTGGAAATCGGGAAATCGGCGGCGGGACGCGCGCGATCCGACGAATACGGGAAGGACGATCTCGCGGATTTCGTGCTGTGGAAGGCACGGCGACCGGAGGACGGACCGAACTTCTGGGATTCTCCATGGGGACCCGGCCGCCCGGGTTGGCATCTCGAATGCTCGGCGATGATCCGCGAATACCTCGGGGATAGCTTCGACCTCCATTCGGGCGGGGTCGACCTGGTGTTCCCCCACCACGAAAACGAAATCGCCCAAAGCACCTGCGCCTGCGGCGGCAGCTTCGCACTGCACTGGTTCCACATCACCCACCTGCTGGTCGACGGAGGAAAGATGTCGAAGTCGCTCGGCAACCTCTACACGGTCGATGACCTCGAGGCCCGCGGCTTCACGCCGACGGAGATACGCTACACATTGATCGGGGGCCATTACCGCAAACCTCTCAACTTCACCCTCGACTCGCTCCACGCGGCGCGCGAGGCACTCGCGAAACTGGCCAAGGGCGAACGCTTGCTCGCCACCGCAACAGGCACCGCAGCCCCCGCCGATGGTTCCGGCTACGGGCCCTTCACGGAGGCATGGCAGGCGCTCAACGATGATCTCAACACCCCGGCCGCGCTCGGCGCGCTGTTCACCGGACTGCGCAAAGCGCGCGAACTCTCCGGATCCGACGCCGCAGGGGCCCTCGCCGCATTTCACAGGATTCTCCACGCGCTCGGCATCACGCTGTCGACCCCGGAGACCCAAGTCCTGATCCCCGATGAGGTCAGGGCCCTCGCAGAGACCCGCTGGCAGGCGCGCCGGCAGAAACTCTGGCAGGAATCCGACCGCCTTCGCGACGAACTGCTCGCCAAAGGCTGGCAAATCAAGGACGGCAAGGATTCCTACGAACTCACCAGAGCCGAGTGAACGGCCTGCGTTTTCTTCCCGCCGCCCGGCCGCAGGACAAGCTCAGGGGGTCTGCACGAGGAACAGAACCAGCGCGGCACCCACCGATGCCAGGGATAGAAGCCCCGAGGACTTGAGGTAGTGACCCGAACGCGCGCCGTTCGTCTCGCGCCCGAAGGCAAACAGAGCGGTGTTGGCGACGAACATCACCGCCAACAAGGCCCCGGTGATGATGACGAACTGGCCCGCGGAATCATCCGCCAGCAACCTTCCGCACACGAACGCCGCAGCCACCTGCACCGCCCAAGCGATCACCACCATGAAATCCGTGCCGTCCAGCAACTCGAACACCGATTCAACCGGCTCGGCCTTGCGATCCAACCTGTCGATGCGCGCGCAGAGTGTCTCCGCAATCCCGGATGCAGGCGAACCCTCCGACAACCCCGCGGCGACCTCGCCCGCAGGAAATGATTCCTGACACCCAAACACATCGTCCTCCCCTTCCAATCCGGAGAAGATCCCCTCAAGGATCAAACCATTCTCCAAACGGATGAACCCCGGATCCACCAGACCCGCAAACGAGACATCTTCCCCATCCGAGGCGCAGGGTTCCAAGCGAATGACCGGTTCCTCGTCCGTCATGGGCTCCAAATTTTTGGGTTCGGATGCAGGGTGGATTTTCCCGACAAAGCGCTCCGGGCCAGCGGCAAGGGCGATGGGGGGCATGGTTTTTTTGGGGGTAGGAGGTTTGGGGGCACTGGACGCAATCCAGCAGAAACGGGGCCACCGTACCCCGTTTCCGGAAAAAATCATCCTGACTTTTGGTATAGGAAACCCTATCCGGCTCAGACCAGCTGGGTATCAACCAACAAGCGGTAGGTCCCCCCGGCAACGATCAGCTCGTCATGGGTCCCGGACTCGACCACGCGTCCGCCTTGGAAAACGAGGATGCGATCCGCATTGCGGACCGTCGAGAGCCGGTGCGCGATCACAAGGGAGGTCCTGCCTGCCATCAAACTCTCCAAAGCCTCGTGCACAAGTCGCTCACTCTCAGCATCCAATGCCGAAGTGGCCTCGTCCAAGAGCAGGATCACAGGGTCGGCGAGAATCGCCCGCGCAATCGCAATCCGCTGCCGCTGCCCCCCGGAAAGCTTCACCCCTCGCGGCCCAACCAGCGTGTCATACCCCTCCGGCAAGCCGGAAATGAACCCATGGGCGTTGGCCCGGGTCGCCGCCTCGACGATCTCGGCATCGCTCGCACCCGGCCGGCCGTAGCCGATGTTTTCACGGATCGACCCCCCGAACAACAGCACCTCCTGCGGAACCACGGCCATCTTCGACCGGATTCCCTCGAGAGACAATTCCCGCGCATCCCGCCCGTCGAAAAGAACCCGCCCGGCAACCGGATCGTGCAACCCGAGAATGAGAGAAAAGACGGTGGATTTTCCCGCCCCGGATGGCCCCACCAAGGCCACCCGGCGGCCGGGCTCGATCCGGAACGATACCCGGTCGAGCACCGCCACCTCGGGCCGTGACGGATAATGGAAATCCACCCCCTCGAGCGCCAACTCACCGCGCGGAACGAAGGACGCGTCACCACCCTCGCGCTCGCGTGCCAGAGAGAACAGCTCCCGCAAGCGCTCGGTGGCGCCCGCGGTCTGCTGCAGCTGCGAGACAATCTCCGGAAACGATCCAAGCGAAGCCCCTACGAAGATCGAAAACAAAATGAAACTCGCGAAGTGTTCCCAAGTAATCGCCCCCGCAGCCAGCATCCGCGCCCCTTGCCACGCGACAAAGGCAATCGTGCCGAACAACACGAAAATGATGAACGATAAAAAGGCCGCACGCACCCGCGCACCCCGCGTCGCCACACCGAGAAACCCGTCGAGCGCCCGACCATAGCGATGCTCTTCAAACCGCTCGTTGCGGAAGGCTTTGACATCGGCAATGCCCTGCACCGTTTCCTCGATGACCGTCCCCGCCTCGGCCAGGGAATCCTGCGCGGCCTTGGAGTGCCCTTTCACCCGCCGCCCGAACAAGGCCACCGCGAGCACCACGACCGGAACACAACCGAGCATGATGACCGAAAGTTTCCACGAGGAAAGAAAGATGAAAACGATGCCGCCCACGAGGATGACACTCTGCCTCACCGCCTGCGGCACGGTGTGCAGCAAGGTTTCCCGCAACACCGCGAGATCGGCCGATACCCGGTTGCTCAGGGATCCGGAACGCTGGTCCTGGAAAAACGACAAAGGCAGACGGACCAAATGCGAAAACAAATCGCGCCGCAAACGGTTGAGCGCGGACTCGCCCGACCGGATGAAGCCCTGCACGCGGAAGAATGCGACGAAGGCCTGCAGGGCGAGAACCCCGAGGAGCTGCAGCACGACGCGGTTGGTCTCGGCCAAAACCACCTGCGGATCGACCTTGCGCGCCAAGGCATCCGTCGGGCCACCGATGAGCTTGCCGAGGAAATACGGGAACGCGAGGGACAGCAAGGCGGTGAGCAGCAGGGCAAGCACCGAGGGCAGAAACAAGGCCCGCTCCCGCCAAAGGTAGGCGAAGACCCATTTCCGGGAACTCGCCCCGCTCCTTGCTCCGGCATCCGCCACAGGCGGGATGGAACCCGCCGGGAAGGGCTCCGTCAATCCCGCGTATGACCTTGCAAATCCGCCCGTTGCCGGCAAGAGTCCCGTTGTCGCCATCATTCGATGCACTCGCGCGCGGTCATCCTCGGATCCATCCCCGCCCTCCTGCTCACCCTGCTTTGCCCTCAGGCCGGAGCGGTGGTGGTCGCGGGCGCCAGCGGAGGGGGAAATACGACGAACAACACCACGCAGGCTCAGTTGGAATCGGAGCTCTCGACCTCGTTTCCCGCCTTTTCGAATTTGGTCCCCTACTCGGACGCCTCCGGGATCTACCTCGGCTACAATGCGGCCACCAAGGATGTCTGGGTGCTCACCGCCCGCCATGTGACCTCCAATGCCTCGGCCGGCGCGACCATTGTCATCGACGGCCTCACCTATACCCGCCAAAGCGAGGGAGTCGACGGCTTCGGCCTGCTGCCCGGCGGCGATGTGCGCCTGGTCCGCTACCGCCGCGCCGACCTCGCCGTGCCCTCGCTCCCGGCGGTGCCTCTCGCCAGCACACTGGCAGGCGCGGGAACACAAGTGGTGATGATCGGCAACGGTCAAAACCGCACCCAAAACGCATCGACCTCCCCGGGCACCTCGGACGCGGTCACACTCGCCGCCGGAGTCACCGGCTACAACTGGACAACCCCGCGGCTGATCCGCTGGGGAACCAATCAAGTCGAAGCGGAGTTCCTCAACATTCTGGAGTCGGGAACCCCGGTGTCCGGCGTGCTCGGCACCTTCTCGATGGGTCCCTACACCACCGTGGGCTTCGCGACCGATTTCGACTCGCCAAGCGGCGGTCAATGGCTCTCCAGCAATGAGGCACAGGCTTCCCTCGGCGACTCGGGCGGAGGAGTCTTCCGCCTCGTGGGCAGCGAATGGCAACTCGCGGGCATCCACAGCGCCGTGATCACCATCACAGGCCAGCCTTCCAGCACCGCGGCCTTCGGAAACCTGACCCTGATCACCGACATCCAAACCTACGAGAGTTCAATCCAATCGGCGATCGGCGCAACGCTGGTGCCGGAACCTACCTCGGCGCTGCTGCTGGCGGTTTCGTCGGTGCCGCTGCTTTCGGCACGCCGCCGTGCCGTCCGGAAATGACCTTGGGACCGCCCTTGCGCAAGACCGCCGGGAAGCTCAGCGTGTCGCCGTGACCCGCAGCCGCATCGACGAGGCGATCGCCCTCCGCTCGCCTCTGCTGACCCCGGAAAACGACGCAGTGCGCCTGATCGACGGCGCGGCCGATGGGTTTGCGGACTGCTTTGTGGAATCGCTGGCGGGCAGGATCCTGACATCGACCGCGGGCGATGCGATCCCGCCGGCGATCGCAGCGTGGATGAGGGACGGTGAGGCTCCCGCCTATCACAAACGGCTGGATTCTCGGGAAAAGGAATCCCCGCGGCACTGCTGCGGCCCGCCCCAAACGCAACCTTTCGCCGTGACGGAACACGGACTCCGCTTCCTGATGTCGTTTGATTGGGGCTACTCCCAAGGGCTCTTTCTCGACCAACGCGACAACCGCCGCGCCCTGCGCGATCGCTGCAAACCCGGTGACACGGTGCTCAACACCTTCGCCTACACCGGCGCGTTCTCCGTAAACGCTGCGGCGGCGGGCGCGGTGACCACCACACTCGACCTTTCGCAACCCTGCCTCGACCGCGCCACGGCGAACTTCACACTCAATGGGATCGACCCCGCCACGCACCACTTCTGCCGCGGGGACTCGTTCCACTGGCTGCGACGCTTCGCCAAACAAGGACGCAAATTCACCGGCATCGTGCTCGATCCGCCGACCTTTTCGCGGGCACGCGACGGCACCGTGTTCCGCGCCGAACGCGACTTCGGGGAACTCGCCGCCCTCGCGGCGGATGTCTGCGCGCCGGATGGATGGATCCTCTGCTGCACCAACTTCCGCGGGATCGGCAGCGCCGACTTCACCCGCCTGCTGCGTGGGAAACTCCCCCGCCCCTTCCGCGCCCGCCTCTCAATGATGCCGCCGGACTTCCGCGGCGATCCCTACCTGAAAACGGTCTGGCTCGAACGCTGAAACCCGCTCAAAAACCCTCGACATTCTCGTCGAGCACCTCGAGCTCCTCCTCCGACCCCGCAGCCCCAGCAGCCGGCGGCTCCGCAGTCCCCTCATCCACCGGCAAGGCCTTGATCGGCGGAACTTCGCCCTCGTCTCCGGCCTCCTCTTCGCCGCGCTGCTCCTCGACTTCTTGCGCGCGCTCGCTTTGCCGGTCCTTTTCCTCCTCGGCCATCAACTCCTCCTCATCCACTGCCAAAGCCTTCTTCGGCGGCGCGATCGTTTCCTCGATGTCCTTGCGGATCCCCTGGAAAAACCTCCGCACCATCGGCGCCGCCATTCTGCCGCCCGACACCTTCTCGCCCGGCCTGCCCTCGTAGAGAACCGCGAACGCATAGCGCGGATTGTCCCGCGGCAAAAACCCGGCAAACCATGCCAACCGCTGGTTCTTCGCCTTGGGCCCCCACTGCGCGGTACCGGTCTTGCCGCAAATCGAGGTGTAACTCAGCCCCGCCTGCTTGCCGGTACCTCCCGGCGAGTTGATGACATCGTACATGCCCTTGCGCACGATGCGAACCGCATCCTCGGTCACCCCAAGCGCATTCTTCTTCTCGGGAATCGGAGCCTCCACCACCCGCCCCAGCGGATCCTGCACCTGACGCACCAAACGCAAACGCGGCAAAGCCCCGCCGTTGGCTATCCCGGCCATCGCCTGCGCCACCTGCAACGGCGAGGCCAGCAAAGCTCCCTGACCGATCGAAAGGTTGGCGGTGTCGCCGTCGGCAAAGCGCCGCTTCTCATTGCGCAACATCCATTCCTCGGTCGGCACCAAGCCCGGCGTCTCGCCCAGCAGGGGCAACCCGGTCCGCTCGCCGAAACCGAGACGCCGCGACAAGGCGAGGAATGAAGACGGACCGATGTCGATGCCCACCTTGTAAAACCAGGTGTTGCAGGACCGGGCAATCGCCCGCTTGACATTGATCGAGCCCTCGGGAGTCTTGCTGTGGTTGTTGAAAACCGTGCGGCCGATCCGAATCGAGGCAGGGCAGTAAATCGTGGAGTTCTCGGTCACCGCGCCGGCATCCAGCGCGGCGAGGGCGACCACCGGCTTGTACGAGGAGGCGGGAGGATAGGCGGACTGGAACGCACGCCCGTAGAGTGGAGTCGAGGGATCGTCCGACAACTCGCGGAAGTCGTCCTCGAGAATCATCGGAATGAACCGGTTGGGATCAAAGGACGGCCGCGAGGCCATGACAAGCACCTCGCCAGTGACGACATCGATGACGACGAAGGCACCACGCCGACACCCGCCACGCAGGGTGCGCTCGGCCAGACGCTGCCACTCGAGATCGAGCGTGGTGACCACGGTGCCCCCGGCCCGCGGACGCCGGACCTGCTCCTCGAGAAGCTTGTTTCCGTTCTCGTCGAACAAGAGCTTCTTCATCCCGGGTTCGCCCGCCAACCCGGCGTTGTAGATCTTTTCCAAACCGGCCCGGCCTTCGGATTCCTCCCACATCGGCTCGTTGAAGTTGATCGGCCCGGTGGGCATCTTCCCGACGATCCCAGTATAGCCAAGGATGTGAGCGGCAGTCTCGCCCTGCGGATAGACCCGCTGATACACAGGATGCAGCGCCAAACCAGTCATCAACTTGGAGCCGAGCTTACCTACCCGGCTTTCACTCAACTGACCGGTGACAAAAAGGGGCAACCACCTGCGGTGACGATAGTGATCGTACAACTCGTCATCGGTCCGCGCGATCACCTTGAGCCCGGCTGCCACCAGGGAATCGATCCTCGTCCGCGCCCACGAAACCACAAAGGAACGATCGGCCTTCTCGAACTGCCGGTACTGCAACGCGACCTGATACACGACGCGGTTCTGCGCGAGAGGCTCACCGTTGCGGTCGACGATCAGTCCCCGCGGCGCGGGAATTCGCTGGGTGATGGTGCGGGCATCGCGACGCGTGATGATCGACCCATCACTGGCGCTGCGCGCCGCGGCATCCTCGGACAAAACCGCCGCACCAGAGGCTTGGGCGGACGCGAGTTCCTGACCCGGCGACGCCGCTGCCAGCGCGCCGAGACACGCCAGCCCGATCCCCCATGCCCTGCCATGCCAATTGCGCACCGCCATGCCCTGCTGCCCGGAAACTACCGGCCAAAGGGCCCCATTGCCAGAAGTTTCCCGGCGGCGCAGCGGGAGGAACACCCACCCCCAAAACCACCCGCAAACCCGGCTCACCGCAGCTTGCGCACCCGGATTCCGGAAATGGTGGTCTTCCCGGCAAGGGCCTCAAAGGTGAGGGAGAGACCCTTGCCTCCCTTCACCCGCGGATGGACGGTCTTGGATACCGCCTGCAGCACGCCGTTCTCCTTGGCGAGATCGATCGAATGAATCAGGACCTTGTCCCCTTGCTTGACCCGGAACACGCGCGCACCGGGGCCGTTTTCCTCAAAGTACTCGGTCATACGCAACTCGACCTCATAGTCGCCATCGGGCACATCAAAACGATAGGCCTCCACCCCCTCGCGCGGGGTCTGATAGAGCGGGTCCTCCTCGGTGCCCGAGACACCCTTGCGGTAGACTTTCGGAATCGCTTGCCAGTTGTCGATACCCCCCACATAGCCCCACCCGCCTTCCCGATAGGGACGATCGGCCTGCCAGATAAGCCCCTCGGGATCGGCATAGTCGACATACGCCCCGCAGTTCACCGCGATCTCGCGGAAGGGCACCGCCGGATCGGAAAGCTTTTCCGGATAGAGGGTGAAATGAACCCGCACCACATCGCGCAACTCCTTGCCCTCGTGCATGCCGCGGGCCTCAAGCTCGTTCCATCCATCGCGGAACGGCACCTTCCACACGGCCGACTTCACATCGTCGGGCCTCTTCAATCCGAGGGAATTGCCATCGTGAAACAATTCCACCCCGGAAAGATTGCTGTAAACTTTGACATCCTGAGCCACCGTCCCGTTACCGGTCCCACAACGCCGCAGGCGCTCGCGCGTGGCAAGGTACACCATCGGCTCCGGATTCCAGTTGGCGCGGTACATGAAAAACACATCCTTGTGCCGACGATCGAAGGTCATCATGCCCTTCTGGTTGATGTGGATCATCGTCTCCCCGATCCCCGGCTGGCTTGAAGTCAAACATGTTCCAGATGGCGACTCCCGCCAGATACGGCCGCGCCATCGATTGGCGGAGGTACGACTCATGGAACATGGCCATCCACTCGACGCTGTGGTCGAAGCGCTGCGGGCGCTCGGAGGAGAGGCGGCTGTCGCTACCGGCACCATATTCGCTCACAAACAAAACCCGCTCAGGAAACCGCTTGTGCTGGCTATCGAGGATCTGCCCGAAGCGCTCGAATTCCCCGGCGTACCACCCAGCGTACAAGTTCCATCCGAGCACCTGCGGCACCGCCGCGATGCCGGCTTTCTCGTAGTTGTCCCCAAACTCATGGATCGCAAGCGTGGTGGCACGGCTGGGATCCTCCCGGCGCGCCAACGCATCGAGCTCTTTGAGCACACCGAGCACCATGCCGAAGTACTCCGGAAAGCGGTGCAGGGTCTGCTGCCACCGCAGCAAGGTCTCATTCTGCGTGCCCCACATGATCACCGACGGGTGATTGTAGTGCTGACGAATCATCTCGCGCAGCATCGTCGAGGAAGTCTCGACAAATCTCCGCGACGATGACACATGGCTCACGATCGGGATCTCCTCCCAAACGAGCAGCCCCATGCGGTCGCACATGGCGAGCACCTCGGGATCCTGCGGGTAATGCGCCAGCCGCAGGAAATTGCAACCCATGTCCTTAATGAACTCGAGGTCGCGGCGATGGACGCCATCGCGCACCGCACTGCCCATGCCCCACACATCCTGATGCCGGCTCACACCCTTGAGGAACAACTTCTGGCCGTTGAGGCGAAACCCCTCGTTGGGATCAAAGGCAAACCAACGAAACCCGACCTCCGTCTTGAGCTCGTCGAGCTCCTTGGTGCCATCGACAATGGTCGAGACCAAGGTGTAGAGCTTCGGGGTATCGGGCGACCACAATGCAGGACGCTCGACCTCGATGCGGCTCTCGAAGGGGCCCTTTTGCCCCGGGCAAATTCAAAGTTCTAAGGAATAATTTGTAGCGGAAAAAATGAGGATCACTCA
>CAZMUK010000069.1:0-14601 GCA_964569415.1 uncultured Luteolibacter sp.
CGCTGGCCTATCCGCCGCTCAACACCCACCCGGAAATCCTCGACAATATCAACCTATTCATCGCCTCCCGGCAGGCCTTCGCCCAGACGGCGGCGGAGATTACTGCGACGGCAGCCGAGATGTATCTTTCGGGAATCACCATCGTTAACGAGGGCTTGGATTGGGTGCTCGTCATCAACGATGTGGCCGAAGGTCAATACGCGTCCCTAGCCGCCGCGCTTCCGTTGGTTCCGGTGGCGGCGGTTCGGACAGGTGGTAAGATGGTATTCAGAACTCCCGGCGGCAGAGCACTTGGGGAGATCGCTGATCAGGATCAACTTGACGCGATCTATTGGGCATCGAAGAAACGAAGCTTCGAGGATAAAATCGCTATCCTTGAGGATGCGGGCTTGAGCGACGACATCATCGACTTCCTCGTTCGTGGCGGGGAGATTCAATATGCCAAGGCTCACGCTACGCTAAAGAATAGGATGATCAGAGCCGGGGATACCAAACCCGGCATCGATTATGAAGCGCATCACGATTTGCCGTGGGAGTTCCGAGAGTGGTTCGCGGCACACAAGATCGGTTTGAACGACGCCCAATACGGGCGGTGGGTCCACATCGATGATCACAAGACGTGGCACAATCAAAACCCAAAGTTCAACGAAGTGTGGGAGGACTTCATCTATGATGCGAACGGGAGACAGGTTCGTCGTTCCAAAGACGAGATCCTCGCCAAGCTGAACGAAATCAGAGCGGCTTACCCGGAGTGAATCAAAAGATGATTGTTGATTTTATAGATCCTAAAGAAGACAAGCTATACTCTCGCCTTTACGAGCAGGGACTAATGATAGTTGAGCAATCTAATGGATGCGAATTGCTCGATAAATTTGAGGCGCTTGACTCTGCTTCACGGGCTGCGGGAGATCACAAGGATTATCCTAACGAGATCGCCAAGAGCAGGGGTAATTATCAATCGGCATTGGGCGCTGTCGTGGCGAAAGAGCTATCGGAAGCCTTGGGTTGGCATATTGCATGGATTAGGAGTGAAAAGGAAACCGTTGACGACAACGTTTTAAGCGTGATCGACTCGGAGCGGCGTTTCGTGATCTTCCCAATCTTGTTAGCTCGGCGGGCACAGTCAGCGAAAATTGCTCCTTGCGTGTCCGTCTACGAAAAGATCAAGCGAGGTGATCTTCCGGACGTTCCGCCGGGGAGTTTCCATGAGATCAAGCCGTGAAGGGCGGAGCAGCGCGTGAATCCTGTCGGCGAAACAAACCCCACCCGGTCAACGAGCAATCGACCGCTGCGGCACGCACCATGCGGATGAGGTGCCGCTTGCGGCTTCGCCGATCGAAAGGAAAGGCACCTCGCACGAGCCGCGCCTCCGCTCGCGCGCTGGTGGTTCGGGGGGCGGTCGCTGGGCTTCCGGCCTTCCTCATCGAAGGTGTCCATCCAGGAAAAATCACTCTCGAATGGCGATATCAGAAAGGCGACATTGATTTCAAACACGAGCAGAGTTTTGAAGTCTGCACTCACAAGAACGCCCTCCAATGGAAACACGATCTCGCCTACAAGATCCGGCCGGAGACAGCCAACGATCCAAGCGGCCAAATCAACACAATTGCTGTGATGTTTCCCGGCGAAAGCTATAGAGAGAGAATGGAGCGAGCTTCCGAATACTACGACTTTTACCAGGATTGCTTCCTCACCCCGTTACGGTCCAAACCGCTGCACACTCAGGCCATCACGTGGCCGGGACTTGCTCGACTGGCAGGAAGTCAGGTTGTAGGCGGACTAAGCGATTCGGAATACGCACGAATGCTGTTGGAAGCGGGAACAATACCCGGCTACGTCCTACCTCAGTCAATCCAAGACGATCTTTTGCAATGGTCTCTGAGCGAAACCAAAGATCTGCAGCAAGCTCTCTTTACGGGTGCCCGGACGATCTTCCAAAGCATCGGCTGGCAGATGCACGCTTATAGAAGTTCGGGATACCGGGCGCTTGATTGGGTAGAAACAGAGACTGGAGAGGCTGAGGTATCGGCCTTGTCTGGAGTTTGGAAACGCCTTCGGATAGGGATACTTAATCATGATAAAATTACTTTTGATAGGGTGGCTCTCGATATCACAGATCGCGAACAGAACGTGACGATCGTTCCAACGTGGGGTGTTATTTCTGGATTGTTTCTCGGCACGACTAACTGGATGTTCAGCGTTCTGGGTGAAAATAGCTGCACGCCATCAGGTCTAGATTTTAGTGATCTTTTCCCACAATTCCCAGTCCCGTCAGGCAGTCTCGCAAATACCGCGCATCGGTGGACTTGGATTCGACCTACTACCGCCAACGGTATTTTGGATACATGGAACAAGCATCCGATCGCGAATCGGGACACACTTGTAAGAAGGACTCTTGAACAGGACGCGAGGCGCTTCTCCATGATCTCTCATTTTCCTCATCCTTTACCCACGCCAGTGGTAGCATTACCTGTTTGGGTTTGGGACAATGAAGATGTGCCATAGCGAATTTATTTATGAGGACAATTTTTTCATGGTTAGTATGCGCCCAGATTTTGTGCGCTGCGCAAATTCCGACGCTGCGTTTTGATGAACGGATAACGTGGAAACAAATTTTCGATTTTGGATTTAGGCCCAAACATCTGGAGGGGCTAGAGGATCATAAGTGCATTTGCCAGAACCAGAGCTTGTGGCTACGATTCAAGGATCGCGATTTGAAATTCGGACTGGATAACGGAAGACTTCAATTTGGATTTTTTTACGATGATTTTCTCCAGATGGTTTGGCACCAAGGAGCCGAACCGATCACTCTAGAAGAGGGTAAGCGCCGGGCTGATGAATTTAGAAAACTCTTTGATGGATACATCATTCAGGAAATCACGATGCCTCGTTTGATCGATCCCAGCGGTCTGGTGGATGCGGGGAATGATGAGAACAATGTGAAAGTGCGTGTCGGGGAATATTTGATTTGGTATGGCTTTGACAATTCCTTGGGAAAGGTGAAGCCCATCATCCCTCATTTTTACATTACGTGGAACTTTCCCGGCCGCCCGGATGTGCGGCTTAAAGATTTGGGAGATGTCGTTCGTCCGCCTAAGGGTTATGAGTGGTATAGCCTTGATCCAAAAGTGAACACGCCGGATCCCGGATCGACGCCTGAAGCTGTGCCGGAGTCGGAAATCAAAGTTCCCGCAAAAGAGACTCCAGCCCTGCCGAAGATCGTGGCCAAAAGTCCACAGACCGAAGATCAGAAAGACCTAAAGGAGCAGACTGGATTGGTTTGGTCGTTGATTGGTCTTATTGGCTTCATCATTGCGGCGATGTTAGTTTGGCGGTGGAAATCAAAACGCACCTCCTGAAGATAATTTAGCCAACCGTAATCGTGATCGGCAATTCACTTTCCCAAAATTCACTTTCCCAGACAAACTGAAGGACAGCTTTGAAGGTAAAGGGAAAAGCCCGGCACCGGTGGGGAGAATCGTCGCTCCGCACCGGTCAAACATCCCGCAGCGTGCTGTCACGCGTGCTGCTAGCCTTCGGGTCCATGTGACGTGCGCGGTGTAATGCGGAGTGCACCCGCTACGGTCGTTCCTCCCTTCGCTTGCCGCGCATGGGTCCTCCCCTAACGGGTCCCCTCCATGCCCCCCGCGACTCCGCATTACCGCGCAGTCACAAGTACCCTCCGGCACAGGCAGCCCCCGCGCCCAGCACGACGTAAGCGGGGCCCCATGCGCCGTGCATAGGGGTTTGCTATGCTGCGTTCATAGCGGTCATAGGTTGCAATTTCCATGACGCGTATGATCGGGCGGCTGTGCGGGATCCGATTTCCGATTCGGCTAGGATGAGATCCGCTAGGAGCGCGGCTACTCGCTCAACCCAAAGAATCCCTGAGGTTTTCGCTCCCTTGCCCGTCTCCCGTTGGTCTTGATTTTGTTCGGGAGCGTGGGCATGGTCGGGGGGGCGATGAGGAAGGCGGCATGGATTTGCTCGTTCGGGGTGGCGGCCTCCGTGGTTTCCGCGCAGGTGCCGGAGAGGGCGGCGGATGTGTTTGCGGGTCCCGCCCTGCGGCTTGGGCGGGATGCCGACCGGGCGGTGATCGTGGAACGGTTGGCACGGATTGAGCGCGGCAGACGGGACGGGGCCCGGGCGCGGGCTTTGGCGGAGAGGCGGCCCTTGCGGCGCGTGCTTGCGGATGGGGCGGTGCATGAGATCGCGTTCTACGAGGGTGACCAACCGGTCTATCTCCGGACCCTGAATGCGAATGCGGCGATTTCCACCGGTGCGAACCTTCTCCGGTCCTCGCCCTACACGCTCAACGGCAGCGGCATCGTGATCGGCATGTGGGACGGCGGAGCGGGCAGGGCGAGCCATCAGGAATTCGGCGGGCGGCTGGTGGTCAAGGACGGTTCGGCGGCGATCGATCACGCCAGCCATGTGGCGGGCACCTTGATTGCCTCCGGCGTGGTTTCCTCGGCCCGTGGGATGGCGGAGGCCGCATCGGTGGATTCCTACGATTGGAACAGCGATCTTTCCGAGATGACTGCCCGCGGCGCCACGAGCGCCGGGGCGGCCGACAAGTTGTATCTTTCCAACCACAGCTACGGGTACATCGCAGGGTGGTCGTATGTGAATGGCGGCTCGCCCTTCCGCGTCTGGGAATGGCACGGATCCGGGACGACGGCCGGGTCGGTGGATCCTGATTTCGGGGTCTACAATTCAACCGCGAGGGACCAGGACTCGCTGGCCTACAGCGCGCCCTACTACCTGATTTTCCGCAGTGCGGGAAACGACCGGGGAGAGAACCCGTCTGCGGGCCAGGCGGTGGCCTTGTCCCCGGGCGGATCGACGCTGGTCACCTACGATCCGGCGGCCCATCCGGCGGGCGATCCTTCCTACCGCGGTGGATATGATACGGTCAGTTACGCTTCCGTTGCCAAGAATGTCATCACCGTCGGCTCGGTGACCGATGCGGTGACCGCCGGCTTGCGCGATGTCGCCAAGGCGAACATGAGTAGCTTCAGTTCGTGGGGTCCCACCGACGACGGGAGGATCAAGCCCGATGTCGTGGCCAATGGCGACGGCCTGTATTCCACCCTGGGCGGAGGCGATGCTTCGTACGGCACCTACGGCGGCACCAGCATGTCCTCGCCCAACGCCTGTGGATCGGCAGCGCTGCTGGTCGATCAGTACGCGCGGCTCTTCCCCGGCGCTGCGATGCGTGCCAGCACGCTCAAGGGATTGCTCATCCACACGGCCGACGACCGCGGAAACGCCGGGCCCGACTACCGCTTCGGCTGGGGACTGGTCAATGCCCGGGCCGCAGCGGATCTACTGCGCGACCATCAGGCACGGCCGCTCGCGCAGCGGCTGGGCGAGGATCGGTTGACCACTTCCGTGACCTCGCGCTCGCATTCGTTTGTGTGGGACGGGGTATCGCCGATCCGCGTCACCCTCTGTTGGACCGATCCCGCGGGAAGCGCCACGACCACCGGCGACTCGCGCATCGCCCGGCTTGTCAACGACCTGCAACTCAAGCTGATCGCTCCCGACGGATCCGAGCACCTTCCTTTCGTGATGCCTTTCGTCGGCAGCTGGACCCAGGCCTCGATGGATCTCGCCGCCACGCGCGGGGTGAACAGTACCGACAATGTCGAGCAGGTGCTGCTTGCCGCGCCTCCCGGCGCAGGAACCTACCGGGCGGTGGTTTCGTTCGCGGGCGTGTTGACCAACGGCCAGCAGGACTACTCCTTGCTGCTTTCCGGAAGCGCGGCCGAAGAGCCGCCACCTCCGCCGTTGGCGCTCAGCGCCATCAGCCCGGCGTCCGGATTGGCGGGCGCCCTGGTCACGGTCGATCTCACAGGAAGCGGCCTGCGTGCGGACACCGCGGTGAAACTTTCCAAGAGCGGCCAGGCCGACATCCTGGCCTCCTCGGCACAACTCATCGGAGAGACCCTGCGCTGTCAGTTTTCGCTGGGCGGCGCCGCTCCGGGGCTCTGGACGGTGAGCGCCGTCAACCCCTCGGGGCAAAGCGCCTCCCTGCCCGATGCCTTCACCGTGATCGGGGCCATCTGGAGTGAAAATTTCGACGGGGTCGTCAGCGGGTGGAGTTCGAGCACCGAGACCGGATCAAACGCTTGGTCGCCGGGCACGGCACGCAGTCATTCGCCCGCCAAGTCCTACTTCGCCTCCGCTCCCTCGACCAAGTCCACCTGTTCGCTCGTGTCTCCCGCGGTAACCATCCCCGCGGCGGCGTCGAACCTGCAGTTGAAGTTCTGGCACAATCACGAACTCGAGTCCGCGCGCGACGGCGGGCGGCTCGAGTTCTCGGTCAACGGCGGCGCGTGGTTCGATGTCACCGATGCCGGATCGGGCGCCGCCTTCGCGAGCAACGGCTACAGCGGCACCATTTCCGCATCCGGCAATACCAACATTCGCAGCGACTTCGCGGGCAAGAGCGCGTGGACCGGCAACAACGGCGGCTTCGTCGAGACGGTGGTGAACCTCATCGACACCGCGAAATACGCGGGCAAGACCCTGCGGATGCGCTGGCGTCTCGCCACCAACGGCAGGAACGCAAGCTACGGCTGGCATGTCGACAGCGTTTCCCTGCTCGGCGGAGGGGACTTTTCCAATCAGCCGCCTTCGATCGTTGCGGCGGCCACCACGAACAGCACGGAAACCGTGACCGACCCCGACAGCGGGATCGTCTATCGAATTCACCGCGGAAACAGCGCGACGCTTTCCGTGCAAACGGCGGATGACGGTGGTGCGGCGGGTCTTGCGCATACTTGGACTGCGAGCGGACCTTCGCTCGTGGTGTTCGGCATCAACGGCACGAGCGCCGCCGCGAGCACGGCTGCCGAGTTTCAGGCGGCGGGCGACTATCTTGTCACGGTGGCGGTCACCGATGCCGCGGGCCTCTCGGTGAGCAGCAGCGTGCAGGTGCGCGTGGCGCAGACCGCCACCGGGCTGGTGGTGGATCCGCCCATCGCTTCGCTGGCCATTGGTGCCTCGCAACCGTTTGCCGGGATGGTGACCGACCAATTCGGAGATGCGCTTGCCGCGCAGCCCGGATCCTTCGTTTGGTCGGCCTCGGGCGGCGGCGCGATCAACAGCACCGGCCTCTACACGGCGGCACACGCCGGGGGGCCCTTCACGATTTCCGCGACAAGCAACGGCCTCAGCGGCTTCGCCAGTTTGGTGGTGGTTCCGACCTCGGCCGGGGTGGTCTTGGGAAATCTCACCCAAACCTTCGACCGGACACCCAAGGCCGTTTCCGTGAGCACCGATCCGCCGGGTCTGCCGGTGGCGGTCAGCTACCAAGGCCAGTCCGCCGCGCCCTCCGCGGCAGGTACCTACGAGGTCCAGGCCGTGGTCACCGATCCGGACTACAGCGGCACCGCGTCGGGCACACTCGTGATTGCTCCCGCCCAAGGCTGGGACGCGTGGGTCCTCGATCATTTCACGATCGAACAGGTCGCGCAGGGACGCTCGGCCGAGTCGGCCGATCCGGATCACGACGGGTTGCCGAACCTCGCGGAATACGGCATGGGCTTTGATCCGTCGCTGGCGGATCCGGTGATGCGGGCGGTGCGCGACGGCGAGGGCTTTTGGTTTCCCTTCGACCGCCCCGCGGGAAGGGTGGATGTGGCTTGCGAGGCACAGAGTTCGGAGGACATGCTCCTTTGGGGGCCGGCCTTGTTGGAGAAACTCTCGGAGGGCGATCCCGAGCGTTGGCGTGCGAGGGATCCGCTGACATCGGGTCCGCCCGCCAAGCGCTTCCTGCGGCTCCGCTTCTCCCGGTAGGAACCGCCGATGGGAGCGGGAGCGGCATGCGGACGCGCCGCATTTTCGCTTGCGGAAACGGCGATTTTCGGCGAAAGAACGCGCGATGAACATCCGCCTTCTGTTCGCCTCCCTCGTCATCTCCCTGCTCGCAAGTTCCTGCAACACCTTCATCGGGATCGGCCGCGACATGCGGATGGCCGGCGAGGGAATGGAAAAGGCCGCCAACAAAGCCTCCGGCGGCGGTGGCGGTGATGCGGGCGATGTCTCGGGTGCCCCGGTGTACTGACCGCGCCGACCGACGCCGCGCCCGGTTTTCATGCCGCCCGATTTTCCCGTTGCCGGGCTCAGTGGCTCTTCCAGAACAAGAGCGCGCAGGCCACCACGGCCAACCCATAGGCGAGGCCCGCCCCGCAGAGCAGGTTCCATCGCTTGCGCTCGGCAGAGACCCAGTCCACCGCATCGCGAAACAGGTAGGGCATCCCCACCCAGAACATCGATGCCGTCAGCAAGGCGTAGGCGTAGATCGGCACCAGCAGACGCGAGGAGGGATCCTTGAGGAAAGCCGACTCCAGCAAGGGGGACGCCGCCATCAGTCCCACCACTCCGAGGGCGCGCACGGCGAGGAAATCGCGCACGCTGACGGCCACCAGCACCACCGAAACAGGAACGAGCAGACGCAGCAGGGGCTTGGCTCCGTTGAATTCGCCGAGATCCATCGCCAGCGAACCGAGGAGTCCCGGGCCTTCCGGAGCGATCAGCAACCAGAACCATCCCAAGCCGATCACCAGCAGGATCTGGCCGAGCACTTGGTTGCGCGGGAAGGCTTTGAGAAAGGCCTGCCCCGCCACCGGTTTGGCGAGCAGCAAGGCATGCGCCGCGATCAGCAACACCCCGAGGACAAGACCGGTGCCGAAGAGTGGCAGGCGCTCGTATGGGTGCATCGGATCCATGCGGCCCCCGGGGTAGGGGAAGGGACCCGGAAGCTCAAGCACCGACTTGCGTCCGGCGACGGGCCCGGCCGCTCCGGAAAAGGCCGCTTGCGCCCTACCCATTGCGATGGGAGCATCCCGATGATGAAACCCCGTTCCCATCGAACCACGCCGTGGGTGGCCGCCGCGGGCTTGCTCGCGGCCCTGGGCCTGATCCCGGCGCTCGCGCAGAAGCCTTTGCAGAAGGACGGCAAGGCGCCCGGCTACCGCTCCGAATCCCCACTGCCCAAAGGCTGGCCCGCGCCCGGGCCCTACGAGCGGGTGGTGCGCAAGAAATGCCCCGCGTACCGCAGCGCCTTCACCGAAAGCCGCGGGGCCAACAGCGGATTCATGAAGCTTTTCCGCCACATCAAGGCCGAGGACATCCCGATGACCGCTCCGGTGGAAATGCAAATGGAGTCCGGCGACAAGGGACTGGAAATGGTGGAAATGGGATTCTTTTATCAATCCACCGATGTCGGCAGCGCCGGCCCGAAAGCCAACGGCATCGAGGTGCGCGATGTACCGGCCGCGGAGGTGCTCAGCTACGCCTGGCTCGGCGGACGCGAAAAAGCGGACGAGGCGCGCAAGCTGGTGGATGCCGAACTCGCCCGGCTCGGGCTCAAGGCGAAGGGCTACCGCCTCCTCGGGTACAACAGCCCGATGATGCCCCGCGGCAAACGCACCCACGAGCTGCAGGCGGTTTTGCCGTGAGGGCGTGGAATGATATCAATACGTAGTATCTTCTCGCGCACCGCGCCCGCGGCTTGCGCCGCCCTCAGGGCAGCCCGCGCCCGCGCAGGCGGATCCGGAACGAGGGTTGGTCGGGATCGTTGCTGCGGACGGAGAGTGTCGTCTGTCGCCGGCCGGGCAGACCCGGGCGGAAGGTGACCGTGAAGGTTGCCGAAGCTCCGGGCGCGAGGGTTGCGGGACGGAACCCGGCCACCTTGAAGTCGCGGCGGTGCAGGCCGGTGTTGGCGAGCGAGTGCAGTTCGAGCGACGAACCGCCGCGGTTGAGGATGGTGAAGGTTTGTCTGCGGGGGCGGTGTCCGGGGCCGCTGCGCGCCGTTCCGAGATTTCCCGGCCTGCCGCCGCTCACCAGCACGCGCCGCGCGGACTGGCGGATGACGATGTCGGGCACCGGCGGCGGTGCCGGAGCGGGCGGAGACAGCAGATCGAAATCCGCCTTCACATTCGGCGAGGTGACCATGGTCCGGCTGTAGAAGCCGCCGTTGGTTCCCCTCAATTGATAATTCACGCGCACCGGGCGCCGGACCGTGAGAAGGGTTTCGGTGGCGGCGCCCACGGCCCCGCCGCTCCAGGTGATCCGTACCGGGACCAATGCGGCGGCGTTGATTTTCGCGGCACGGTAGCTTTCCTCGTGGGGCCGGACATCGTCCCACAAAGTGGAGCCGTCCACCGCGAAGGGCAGATTGACCACATCCGTGACCGTTTCCACGGGCGGCAGCGGCACCGCGTAGCCGCCGGAGGAAGAGCTGACCGCATGGTAACCGCCGAGGTCGGGCTCCACCCGCACGCCGGAGAGGCCTTCTCCGGGATCGTAGCTTCCGTTGCCGTTCGCGTCTTCATAAACCACGCCGGTGAGAAAGGGGCCGGAGTCGACCGAAGCGCCGCCTGCCGAGAAATTCTGGGTGATCATCAGCGCGTTCAAGGCACCGAAAGTGCCCGGGCGAATCCCCAGCCCCACTACGGTCGAAGAAGGTTCCATCAGGTTGGTGCGGTGACCGGGACTCAGGAACAAGCCGTCGTGAATGCCCTCGGTGAAGGCCCCGTAGTCAGGCGTGCCCGAAGTGGCCTGATATCCGATGTTCTCCGCGGCACCGTATGTGTAGCCTGCGGCGGCAGCCCGGTCCGAGGGGCTGCTGCCGCCGGAACCGGTGTGGTTGAAGACCCCGCTCGAGAGCATCCAGTCCGAATGACCCCGCGCCGCGACCAGCAGCAGCGGGTGAAATGCGAGTGGAGCCTTCGCTTCCTCGCTGATCCGCCCGGCGGCAAGCCCTTGGTTGAGCGCAATCCCCAGACGCGTCGCCTCGGCTGCGGGATCGGCCCGGGCCTTGTTGATCAATTCAAGCTGGTACTGCTCGAGATCCGTGGGATCGCCATGCGAGTATGGGGCCGCCGCCGCGAGGCCTGCGAGCCGGACCGCTCCGACGAGGAGCAGGGCGACGACGGGAGAAGCCCGCCCGATCCCGGACCCGTGCGCGGGCAGGGAGGGGCATGACCGGGCGGGGAACTCGTCCACAGCGGGAGCACACTCGCCGATTCGCCCCACGAATCAAAGGGAATTCCCGGCGACCGAGGCGGCTGCCCCATCCGGAACGAATTTCATTGCGTCGGAAAGAGGTTCCGTCATGCTGCCGAGGCTTTGGAGAAGGCGTTTCCGTCTTCCGTTCACGCCAAGCTTTTCCCGCAATGAGGCTCCGCTCCAGGTCGTTCCTTTTCCTCGCAGTGCTCGCGGTCGTGTGGGGGTTTTCGATCGACCGGATGTCGGCGCAAAAGACGGGGGGCGCTACGGCAAAGCTTTGGAACGGCAAGGTGACCTTGCGTCTCCCGGCATCGGCCACCGCCCCGCGCAAGGTAAGCGCCCGTTTGTTCTCGATCCAGCCGCGCTCCCGGAAAAACAAATTCATTCTCTATGTGAGCCGCGAACCGCTGCTCAAGGACGAGGTGAAACGCAGCAACGCGCAGTTGAAAAACTCCTACAAGCGGATCCTCGAGTCCCAAGGCTATGAGGTGATCGGGCTCACTTCGAAACGAGGGGTCTTCGTTGCCGATTTCCGTTCCTATGCCAAAGTCCCATGGCAAAAGGTGGGCACCTCCCCGGTCCGGGGCAAGGCCACCTTCACCAGAAGCGGCAAGGAGTTGGTAGGATCGGTGCTCCTTTGTGATCCGAAACAATGGAAAAACCGGGAGACGAAGGCCTACATCAAGACGGTCACCGAAGCGCAAGTCGCACCATGAGACACGAGTATTCCACCAAACCCGCCTGCCGGCTCCGTGCGCGGATGGTTCCGGCGGTGTCCTTGGCCGCCGCGGTAGTGCTGGCGCTCCCTGCGAACCACGCCGTCGCGGGCGGAGGCGGGGGAGGTTCGAAGGCAAGTCTCGTCGTGCGCATCAAGAACACCTCCACCGGCCCCACCGCGGGTGCGGAGGCGCCTCCGCTCGTCACGATCGACACCGTCCCGGTCGGGGATCCCGGAAACAGCGCGATCTATGCGGGCGGACTTCCCAGGGGCACGGTTGATGCCGAGTTCCGCATCGCCACCCGCGAAGTCACGCTCGTCCAATACGCCACATTCCTGAGTGCGGTCGCCAAGACCAAGGATGGTCACAACGCGGCCATCGTCGATACCCTCTACGACCCGCGAATGGCGACGGATGCCAACATCGCCGGCATCATCCGCACGGGATCCGGCACTGCGGCGGATCCCTACCTGTACTCGGTCGCCGGCGACCCCGCGAAGCCGGTCACCTATGTGTCGTGGTACAATGCGGTGCGCTTCGCCAATTGGCTTCACAACGGCGGTACCGCCGGGGCGGACACGGAGACCGGCGCCTACACGCTGGGTGGGGAGGATCCTCCGGAGCTCACACGCAATGACGGCGCGGTGTGGTGGCTCCCCAATGACAACGAATGGTTCAAGGCCGCCTACTACAAGGGCGGCGGCACCGACGCGGGCTACTGGAAGTTTCCCACCCGCAGCGACCAATTGCCCGGCAACTCCTCGAGCACCGAACCCAACCAGGCGAACTTCAAACGCAACGGCATCTTTTCCGTAACCCAGTCCGGCACCCAGTCGTCGGTCGACAACTACCTTACCGCGGTCGGGACCTTCGCCAACTCGCCCGGTCCGTACGGGACTTTCGACCAAGGCGGCAATGTCGACGAATGGACCGAGGAAAACACCACCACCTCGTTCGGCGTGGAGCGCATCACGCGTGGGGGAGCTTGGAGCACCGGAGGACTGAACTTCGATGTGAACCCGCCGTCCACCGCATTGCCTGGCGACCGCATCAACAAACTCGGCTTCCGCCTCGCGCGCGGTCCGCTGCCGCCGGCGGGTCCCGGCCTGAGCGGGGATTTCGAAGTCACCGTGGGCCAGAAAAAGAGCCGGATCAATGCGGGCGCCGTCCAATCATTCGCGGTCAGGAAGGGCAATTTCATCGTGACGGCCAGCGATGCCGCCAATCCCTCCGTGCAGACGACGGGCACCTTCTCCACCGGTGAGAGTCGCAATACCTTTTTGTTGCTGAGCGGCACCAGCGGGGTCATCTCGATTACCCGGGCTCCGGCCGGACAGACCTTCTGAGCAGCGCCCGCGCGTCACGATGCCGGTGGTCCTCATTTTTTCCGCGGCACTGGTCACCTCGCTCGGAATCATCTTCCCGCCCCTGTGGTGGTGTGTGCTTCCGGGAATCGCGGGATTCTTCCATCTGTTGCGCACCCGCGTGCGAAAACCCGTGGCCGCGGGGTTCCTGGGCCTGTCTTTCGGGATCCTCACCGGATTCGCCGGCACGATCTGGTTTGCCGACACCCTTCCGCTCGACTTCCTCGGCATCCGCAGCGGGGGCGCGGCGATCGTGGCCGTCTCCATGACCTGGCTGTATGTGGCTTGCGCCCTCGGGCTTCCCTTCGCCTTGCTCGCCCTCCTGCTCTGGCGCCTGCGCGAGACGCACCTCTTCCCGCTCATCGCCACCCTCGGCTGGCCCATCGCCGAATGGGGCCGCATGTGGTCCTTCGCTTTGTTCACCTGGGCACCGCAATCCCTCTCCGGCCCCCATTTCTCGGTCGCTTCCGTCGGCTACTCGCTCGCCGAAAACGGAGCCTTGCTCGCACTCGCCCATCCCTTCGGCATCCATGCGCTCGATCTCGCAGCCGCCGCGGGTGCCGCCCTCATCGCCTGCATCCCGCAAGTCCTCCGCGACCGCAAACGCAGCGTCGCCGCGCTCGCCCAGTGCTGCCTGCCCCCGCTCACGCTTCTCGCCGCCCGCGAACCCGCCCCGCCATCCTCCCGCTCCCCGTCCATCCGCGTCGCCGTGCTCGCGGAAACGATTCCCGATGTGCGCGGGATCGGAACCCATGCCGTCGTCACCCGCCAACTGGAGCGCCTCGGCTCCTGCGCCAGACCGGTCGATGCGATCATCCTGCCGGAGGAACTCAGCCTCACCTCGATATTCTGGAGCAAGCGGGAAGCGGACGATTTCCTCAAGCAGCACTTCGGCAACCGCGACATCCTGCTGTTCCATACCCGCAACGACCTTTACCCGATCGACGAGAAAAACCTCCGTCCGGAATCCAAGAAGCTGGTCTTCGAGAGCAGCACCCGCGGGGAAATCGGACGCTACTACAAACGCATGCTCATGCCGCTGGGTGAGTACGCGCCCGCCCTCGCCAAGGCCTTCTATTCGGTCGTCCCCGATCCCGAATTGCACTCCCTCGTCGAGGAAACCGGAGACTCCCTTCCTCCCGGACCCACGGTGGCCACCGCGATGGTTTCGCACCACGGCATCCGTTTCGGCGCGTTGCTGTGCTCCGACATGGTTTCGCCCTACCTCTACCGCACGCTCGCGAAGGACCAGCGCCCGGATGTGCTCGTCAACCTCGCCAACCACTTTTGGTTCCACGGCTCCCGCACCCTCCACTGGAAAACCATCCAGATGGCGAAAGTCCACGCCGCACAAAACCGCCTGCCGATGATCGTCGCCAACAACATGGCGCCGTCATTCGTCCTCGACCGCCGAGGCCGCGTGATCGCCGCCACGGAATGGGGCAAACCGGAAACGATCTTTCTAGAGGTTTCCCCGGACTCCCTCCGCAAGTCCA
>CAZMUK010000070.1:0-14378 GCA_964569415.1 uncultured Luteolibacter sp.
TGTGGGGGCTGTTAGGCTTTGCAGGCTCAACAAAGAACAAGGAACGAGGAACAAACGACAAGGAACCCGAAGAAGGCCAGCAACCCAGCCCCACCACCACCGCCGCCGCCAGCGAGGGGCCTAGAAGCTAGAAGCTAGAAGCTAGAGGCGGAAAGAGGGGTGAGTTGTAAGTTGTGCGTTGAGAGGAGCGCCTGTGGGGGCTGTTAGGCTTTGCAGGCTCAACAAAGAACCTCTTTTTCATTCGTCTTCATTCGCGCAATTCGCGGTTAACATTTCTTCGGGAGAAGACAACCGAAGGAAAAGAGCCTGCTGGGACCTCTAGGCTTCACAGGCCCACCGCCTCGCCGCCTCACCGGGCTCGGAGGAGTTGCAAGAGCAAAAGACTCCCGAACGGGGAGTTGCCGGCGCTTATTCCGCGGCGGCGGTTTCCGCTTTGGGCGGGTGGTTGGAGAAGCGCCAGCGGACCTTGTTGCGCTTGGACGCGGTGCGAAGCTTGCGTTGCTTGCGCTCCGTGGGGGTTTCAAAGGAGCGGCGGCGGCGCATTTCCTCGAGAATGCCCTCGGCATCCAGCTTCGACTTGAGACGCTTGAGCGCGCGGTCCACGGGCTCGCCTTTTTTCACGGTCACTCCACGCATGGGATTCGAGAATGAATTTTTTTGGTGATTCGGGGTGGTTCGGTGGCCGGTGCGGAGGATTTCCGACGGGGCTCCCTGGGATCCTCCGGTGACGAAGGGGCAGCGATTTCAGGCAGTCCGACGGGGGCTGTCAAGAACAGAACGGCCGAAATTCCGAAAAATCGGAGTTGCCGGGGCTTTCAGGGGGTGCGAGGGTGGATTTCCAAACCGAGAGGGCGTGAAGATCCGAGCCACCGGCCCCGGGCGTCCTCCGTTGCTTCCCGTCCATGTACCGCATCCCATTCGACCGGGTCAACTGGGTGACCAGTTCCTTCCTCATCGGCACCGCCCTGATCGCCCTCACCGGGCTGCCCCTGTACTTGTATCGGTACGGGATCGATTCCTTCCAGCTCGGGATGGGCTTCTTCTATCTGGTGGCCACCATGATGAGCATTACCCTTGGGTATCATCGGTTGTTTTCGCACATTTCCTTCAAGGCGCGGATGCCGGTGCGTTTGTTCACCCTGGTGTTCGGGGCCTGTGCCTTCGAGAACTCCTGTCTCGACTGGGCCTCCGACCACCGGCGGCACCACAAGCATGTCGATCACGAGGGCGATCCCTACGACATTTCCAAGGGCTTCATGTGGGCGCACATCGGTTGGCTGATGTTCAAGCTCGGGCCCGAGCCGCCGATGGACAATGTCAATGACCTGCGCAAGGACCGCTTGGTCATGTGGCAGCACCGGTATGTGCACTGGATTGCGTTGGTGGTGGGTCTGGTGATTCCGACCCTGCTCGGGTACGGGTGGAACCTTTTGCACGGCATGGATCCCCTGCAGGGTGCCTTGGGGGGATTCCTCATTGCCGGAGTGGCGCGGATCGTGGTGGCTCAGCACTGCACCTTCTTCATCAACTCCCTCTGCCACACCATCGGCAAAAGGCCCTACTCCACCAGTCACAGCGCGCGGGACAGCACGGTCATGGCCCTGTTGACCTTCGGCGAAGGGTATCACAATTTCCATCACGAGTTCCAGCACGACTACCGCAACGGCGTGAAGCCCTGGCATTGGGATCCCACCAAGTGGACCATCTGGATTTTGTCCAAGTTGGGTTTGGTGTCCGGGTTGCGCACGGTTTCCGAGGGGCGGATCCTGTTGGCGGAGATGCGCGAGGCGCGTCTGCAGGCCGAGGGCCGGCTCGAGACCTTGCGCAGCGAGGGGCCGGGTGTCTGTGCGCGGGCGCTTGAATCCGCGCAGCATTTGTACGAGCGGGTGGCGGCCGCCTGTGCCGAGGTGGAGTCCGCCTTGGCCGGGCGTGCGGCTGTATCGCGAGCGGTGCTGCAATCCTGGCGGCGTGAGTTCCGGGATCTCGAGCGGGAACTGCGCGGGGCCTTGCCGGCCTGAGGAGCGCGGAGCGCGGCCGGTTTCGCGTGGCGGAAGTCGCTCGACAGCGGCGTGGGTGGCGCGCAGATTTCGGGAGGCTCCATGAGGATCAGCGACCGGTACATCGGCGGGCAGGTCTTGTCCGGGACCCTTGCCGCGGTAGTGGTGCTCGGGGTGGTGTTGGTATTGGGCAATCTGTTCAAGGAAATCCGTCCCCTGCTCGTCGACCAGAAGGCGCCGGCCGTGCTGGTGTTGCGGTTTGTGGTCAATGTCCTGCCGATGTCGTTGATGTACACCGTTCCCTGGGGGTTTCTCTCGGCGGTGTTGTTGGTATTCGGGCGGATGTCGGCGCATCACGAGATCACCGCGATGCGGGTGGCGGGCATGGGGTTGGTGCGGTTGGCGGTGCCGGTGTTCCTGATCGGGTTGGTTCTTTCGTTTGCCAGTCTGTGGCTCAACTCGCGGGTGGTTCCGGTGTCCAAGGCGACGATTGCGCAGCTTGTCTATCAGCAGGCCTCGCGCGATCCCGGGTCCTTGCTCAAGCCCGGGGTGGTGCAGGGCAACTTCCGCGGGGACGGCAACAGCGAGCTCAAGGTGCTCATTGAATCGGGCGGGCAGGGCCGGGTGGCGGGTTTCCATTTGCACAAGCTGCCCGGGAAGGACGGGGCGGCGGCGTATGTCCATGCGCGCGAGGCGGCGTTGGCGGTCGACCGCGCCAAGGGGCAGTTGCGTTTGCGTTTGGAGGACGCGTTTTTCGAGGAGCGCAAGGCGGACGGGCGGGTGGAGACGGCGATCGCGGGAAGTGCCGAGCCCTTGTTGATCGACCTCCAGGATCCGGGCAAGCGGCGGGCGCGGCCCGGGGCGATGACCAACCGGGAGATCGGCAGGCATTTGGCGGAGAATCCCGGGTTGGCGCCCGAGCGGGCCTTGCGATTCCGCACGGAGGTATGGAAGCGCGTTTCGTTTTCGATGGCATCGTTGGCATTCGCGTTTGTCGCCGTGCCCTTGGGAATGGGAGCGCGGCGGCGCGAGACCTCCGCGGGTCTGGTATGGAGTTTGCTGATCGGCGCCGGGTATTTCCTCGTATCGATGGTGGCCGGGCAGGCCGGGAGCGAATCGGCGGTGCTGGGTTTGCTGTGGTTGCCCAATCTCGTGTGTGTCGTCTTGGGGATCTGGCTTTTCCGGAGGGCGCGGTTCCGCTAAGGGTTGCGGGACATGAGGTGGAAACGGCAGCTTGCCGCGGCGGTAACGGGCCTGGGCGCGTGGTTCGGGCCGGGTGCGGTGCGTCCCCTCCCCTTCCTGCGGCGCGGCGGCCGCTACGGCTGGGCGGGCCTGCGGGCGGATCTGCGTGCGGCGAGCAGCGTCACTTTGCTGGCGGTACCGCAGTCGATGGCGTATGCGGCGATTGCCGGGCTGCCGATCGTGCACGGGCTGGCCTGTTCCGCAGTGGCGGCGATTGTGGCACCGCTGTTTTCCGGGTCGCGCCACACCATTCTCGGTCCCACCAACGCCACTGCGTTTTTGGTGTTCGGATTTTTCGCGGTACATCCCGGCTTGGCCGGGCGTGGTGCCGAGCTCGTTCCTTTGCTTGTCTTGATGGCGGGCCTCTTCGCGGTGGCGGGGGCCTTGCTGCGTTTGGCCGATCTGCTGCACTATGTTTCCCAGAGTGTGTTGGTGGGCTACATCACCGGGGCGGCGGCCTTGATCATCGTCAATCAGGTGCGGCCGATGCTGGGAATCGCCGCGGTGCCCGGCGGGGACAAGACAACCTTCTTCGGTGTCTTGGCAGACCTCGTGCGGATGCTGCCCACGGTGCAGTGGGTTCCCGCGCTGATCGGCGTTTGCACGATCGGCATCTTCCTTTTGTTGCGCAAGTGGCGGCCGGGCTGGCCGGCATTCGCGTTGTCGCTGGTGCTGGCATCGGCCTTGTTCGGGTGTTTGATCCACGGGGAGATCGGGCCCTTCCGCGGGGTGGCCGTGTACCGGACCTTTGGGATGGCCGACTTGGTTCCGCGGGTTCCCGCGGTGTTTCGTCCCGGGGTGTTGCAGGACATCTCGCTATTGTTCGGGGTGGCGGCGGCGGCGGCCTTTCTCGCATCGTTGGAGCATTCCGTCATGTCCAAGGCCTTGGCATCCCGTTCCGGAGCGCGGCAGGATCCCAACCAGGACATGTTCGGCACCGGCATGGCCAACCTCGCGGTCTCCTTTGCGGGCGGCATGGTCGCCTCCGGATCGCCCACCCGTTCCATCCTCAACTTCGAGGCCGGCGCGGCGGGGCGGATGTCCTCGGTGATCAGCGGCGTGCAGACGCTCGGCGTATCGCTGCTTATCGCGGCGGCGGCGGGGTGGGGCGTGCCCTTGATTGATTTCGTGCCCAAGCCCGCCTTGGCGGCCCTGATCATTTGTTTGTCCTGTTCCCTGTTCAACTGGCGGCACATCCGCATTTGCCTGCGGTCCACGCGGGACGATGCCGTCGTGTTGTTCGGCACGCTTGCCGCCACCTTGCTCGCGCCGCTGCATGTCGCCGTGTTCATCGGCGTGGCGGTATCGATCAGCCTGTTTTTGCGGCGGGTGAGCCGGCCGCAGTTGGTCGAGTACGAGTTTGGAAACGACGGGGAATTGAGGCAGGCCGACGGCGTGCGGCCGATCCCCGCGATTTCCATCGTGCATGTCGAAGGCGAGTTGTTTTTCGGGGCGGCGGATCTGTTTCGTTCGCAGATCCAGAAGACGGTTTCCGATCCGGCGATCCGGGTCATCGTTTTGCGCCTCAAGAACGCGCGTCATCTGGATGCCACCAGTGTGATGGCCTTGGAGGACCTCATCCGGCACATGCGTGCGCGCGGCTTGCACCTCATTGTTTCCGGTGCGACGCGCGAGGTTTACCGGGTCTTGCGGAATTCCGGCGTGCTGGCGGTGCTGCAGGATGGCTGTGACCGCAAAGCCGGCGAGAGCAATCTCTTCCTCGGCCATGCGCGCAACCCGAACCTTTCCACGCGGGCCGCCCTGAAGCGGGCGCAGCAGTTGTTGGGCGGGGAAAAGGCGGAGATCCGGATTTTCCACAAAGCCGTGCCGGAGGAGGGACGGCCATGAGGCTGCGGGGCATTTTCGGCGTGGTGCTCGTGCTCGCGTCGGGTGCGTTCGCGTTCCATTGGTTTTCCCCGTCCGTCGAGTTGCGGCGCAAGACCGGCAAGCTCTTCTCGTCGCTGAGCTTCGCCGCTGGTTCGGAAAAGGCGGCGCGGCACTTGGGGGTCTCGGCCGCGGGCGATCTTGTTGCCGACGAGTTGGTCGTCGAGCTTGCGGAGGGCGTGCGGTCTTTTCCCGACGGGACCATCGACAAGGAGAGTCTCCTTGCCGGGTTCCGCTACCTTGCGGACAGCGCGCGGTCCTCGCGGTTCGGTCCGGCGGAATTCCGCCGGGTGGAGGTGCGCGGCGGGCGGGGCGAGGTCTCCGTGGCTTTTCCGATCCGGGTGGATGCCAATCTCGGCGCGGATGTGGATGGTGCGTGCGAGGCCGTGCTCCACTGGGAGCGTGGGGAGCGCGGGTGGCGGCTCGGCAAGGTGTGCATCGAGGCGCATCGGCTGGCCGCGCGGGAGGAATGAGGCAAGCCCGGTGGCGGAAGCTCTTGCCAGCGGGCGCGGATCTTTTCAGTTTGTGGCGTGAGATTCCTGCAAGCTGTTTCCACCGATCATCAGGAACTCGAGGTGTGGAAGTCCGGTTGCGAGGTTGAGTTCCGCGTGAAGGGTGCCTTGCATGCGTGGCATCACCGCCGGCGGTATCTCACCGGTCTCGCATGGGATCTGATCGCCGCGGGTGCCTTGCTCGGGCCGGAGCGTCCGCGGTCGGTGCTGATGCTCGGGCTTGCCGGGGGTACTGCGCTGCGGGTCTTGCGCAAGGTTTTGCCCGAGTGCCGCTTCACTGCGGTGGACATCGATGCCGGGATCGTCGCGCTGGCGCGGCGGCACATGGCATTGGACCGCAGCGGGGCCGAGGTGGTGATCGGCGATGCCTACGCATGGCTGGCGCGCAACCGGCGGGTGTTCGATGTGGTCATCGACGACATCTATCTGGCCGGGCGTGACGATGTGTATCGTCCGGGTGCGGTCGACAGCGGGGTGCTTTCGTTGTTTCGCAAGGCCGTGGCGCCGGGCGGCGTGTTGGTGGTCAATGTACTCACCGGTGCCGGGCATCGCGGCGTGCAATCGCGGATGAGGAAGTTGCTGGTGCGGGAGTTTCCGGTGGTCAAGTCCGTGCGGTCCGAGGAGGCCATGAACGAGATCCTGGTTGCGGGCGAGTCGGTGGCTGGCGGCGCGCGGTTGGCGCCGCACGGCGGGGCCTTCGCCGATCCGGAGGACCGCGCCTACTGGGAGCGGCTGCGGGTCCGCTTGCTGGGCGGGGCGGCTCGGTCGCGGCTGTGATCCGCGGGTTTTTCGCGTAGGCCGGGCAGCCTGCCGCGGCTTGTCCGGATTGTCGGTCCATTTCGCTTGCCAGTCTCCGGTTGCGGGCGCACAAACGCTCCGCCCTTGCCGGGAAGGAAGGCGCGTCCGTCATTCCTTCCGGCCGGGGGGAACCCTTCCCACCCATCCCACATTTCCATGGCCAACGAAACCGTTTCCTCGCGCGTCCAGAAAGTCTCTCCTTCGCTCACCCTTGCCGTGACCGCCCAGGCCAAGGCCATGATCGCCCGGGGCGAGGAAGTCTATGCCCTTGCCGGCGGCGAGCCCGAGGTCGACACCCCGGAGTTCATCAAGGAGGGTGCGATCCGCGCCTTGCGCGAGGGCAAGACCAAGTACACACCGGCCGGCGGCATTCCCGAGTTGCGCGAGGCCGTGGCCGCCAAGCTCGCGGCCGACAACGGCCTGCGCTATGCCGCCAACGAGGTGTGCGTCACCAGCGGTGCCAAGATGGCCTGCTTCAACGCCATCCTGGCGGTGGTCGAGGAAGGCGACGAGGTCATCATTCCCGCGCCGTATTGGGTATCCTACCCCGAGATGGTCCGGCTTGCGGGCGGCGTGCCGGTGATTGTCGAGACCCGCGAATCCACCGGGTGGAAGATGACGCCTGAGCAGTTCGAGGAAGCGATGACTCCCGCGACCAAGATGGTCATCATCAACAGCCCGGGCAATCCCACCGGAGCCGTGTACACCGCCGAGGAGCTCCGCGCCTTGGGTGAGATCGCGCTCGAGGAGGACATCACCATTCTTTCCGACGAGATTTACGAAAAGCTCGTCTATGGCGATGCCGGCCATGTGTCGATCGCCTCGCTGGGCGAGGACCTGCGCAAACTCACCATCACCGTCAACGGCTTTTCCAAGGCCTATTCCATGACCGGGTGGAGGCTGGGCTACACCGCGGCGCCGAAGCATCTGGCGGACGCCATCGACAAGGTGCAGAACCACAGCGTTTCCAACGCCTGCAGTTTCGCGCAGTACGGTGCCTTGGCGGCGCTGCAGGGCGACCAGGGGTTCATCGAGGACCTCCGCGGCGAGTACGATGTCAAGAGGCAGTTCATGTTCGGCAGGCTGCGGGCGATTCCCAATGTGCGGGTGGTGGAGCCGAAGGGTGCGTTCTACTTCTTCGTGTACACCGGCAACACCGGTCTCAAGTCCACCAACCTCTGCGACAAGTTGCTGTCCCGCTATCGGGTGGCGGCGGTGCCGGGCATCGCCTTCGGCTACGACGAGGGTGTGCGCCTCAGCTACTGCACCACGCTGGATGTGCTCAACGAGGGCTTGACCCGCTTCGAGCAGTTCTGTCGCGAGCATTGATCCGCGGGCCGGGCGGGAACCGGCGCAGCGGAGGGAACGGCCGATGAACCTGCCCAATTCCATCACCCTCGGGCGTCTGGTTCTCACCGGCGTCTTCATCGCCGCCGCGTCGGCGGGCGGTGTGGCGGGCCACTGGATCGCGCTGGTTTCCTTCGTGCTGGCGGCCGCCTCCGATTTCCTCGACGGCTGGCTGGCAAGGCGGCTCGGGATGGTCACGCCGATCGGCAAGCTGATGGATCCGCTGGCCGACAAGATTCTGACCGGATCTGCATTCGTTCACCTGAGCGTCGAGGGTCTGTGTCCCGCCTGGGTGAGCATCCTGATCATCGCGCGCGAGTTCCTTGTCACGGGCCTGCGTCAGTTGGCGGTGGAGGCCGGTCAGGTGCTGGCGGCCGATCATCTCGGGAAGTGGAAGACCACCATGCAGCTCGCCTTCTGCATCATTTGTTTGATTTGGTTTGCGAGCGGCACGGTCGCACCGGGCAACTCCGTCATCGACTTCCTCCGGCGCTTGTCCGCTCCCGGCGGGTGGTTGCAGCCTGTTTTCCTGTGGCTGGCCTTTGCGCTCACCCTGCTTTCGGGTTTCCACTACCTGTGGGGCAGTCGGCGTTTGCTCAGTTCCCGGTGATTTCGATTTCGAAGGTGCGCGGCCAGAGCTTGCCGGTGACCAGAAAGCGGCCGGTGGCGGGATCGCGGGCGATGCCGTTGAGCGCCTCGGCCTTGTTCGGAACCGGGAGTTGTGCGCGCAGGGCGGAGAGGTCGAGCCAGCCGGTGACTTTCCCCGAGGATGGATGGATGCGCGCGACGCGGTCGCTTTGCCAGATGTTGGCGTAGAGCACGCCATCGGCGTACTCCAGTTCGTTGAGTTGCGTGACCGGCTTGCCGCGGTCGGTGACCTCGACCGAGCGGATCTCGGTGAATTGTTGCGGATCGAGGAAGCGGAGTCGCGCGGTGCCGTCGCTCATGATCAGGTGCCTGCCGTCGTTGGTGAGGCCCCAGCCCTCGCCCTCGTAGCGGAAGGACGCGAGGAAACCGAGCGTGTCGGGGTCGAGCGCGAAAGCCGTGTTTTCCCGCCACGAGAGCACCCAGAGCCGGTTGTGGAGTACCGAGATCCCCTCTGCGAAAACTCCGGGGGCCATCGGCCGCTTGCGCAGGACTTCGCCGGTTTGCGGGTTGGTCGCGCGGATGGTCGACGATCCGTAGCCGCCGCTGCTTTCGAGCAGGACGGGTCCGCGGAACTCGAGGCCTTGGGTGAAGCTCTCCGGGTCGTGGGGTCGGGACGACAGCACGCGGTGGCCGAGGGTTTGCGGTTTGCCGCAACCGGGCGACAGCGCCGCGGCGAGGAGGATGCTTGTTGCGAATGCCGCGGACCGAAGGGCTTTCCTGCGCGGGTGGGCCATGGTTGCTTTCCTGCGCGGTCGGTTCACCGGATCCCGAGCACGGTCGCGGCGGTGGAGAAGAAGATCAGCATGCCCGACACATCGACGGCGGAGGCCAGCGAGGGGGCGGACACCACGGCGGGGTCGAGGCGCACGGCTTTGGCGCCGAGGGGCAGCAGGGCGCCGAGCACCGTCGCAGAGAGCACTTGGAGGGTGAGTGCCGCGGCCACGGCTGCGGCGAGTCTCGGGAATCCGGGATCGGTGGCGGAGGAAGGATGGAGAAAGGGAAGTGCGAGCGTGATGAAGAGCGCGATGGCGGCGGCGAGCGACACTCCGAGGAACAGGCCGGTGCGCGCCTCCTTCCAGGCGATGCGCAAGGCGTCGGCGGGCGACACTTCGCCGAGGGCCATCGCGCGCACCACCATCGTTGCGGCCTGGCCGCCCGAGTTGCCGCCGGCGGCCACCACCATCGGCAGGAAGAGAGAGAGCACGAAGGCCTGCTGCAACACACCGCTGAAGCGGTACATCACATAGCCCGAGAAAATCGATACGAAGGCCAGCACCACCAGCCAGGCCACACGGCGTTTGAATTGGAGCGCCACGCTGGTGTTGAGGTAGGACACTTCCGATTGGTCGCCGCCGATCGCCGCGAGTTTTTCGATATCCTCGGTGGACTCCTCCTGCACGATTTCCAGCGCATCGTCATAGGTGAGCGCGCCGAGCAGGTGATGGCCCTCATCCACGACCGGCAGCACCACCAGGTCGTATTTCGAAAGCGTGCGTGCCGCCTCCTCTTGGTCGGCCGAGGCGAGGATGAACTCGTCGGCGGGTTCCATAATGTCGTGCACCGGGGTGTCCCAGGTGCTGAAGGCAAGATCGCGGAGGCGGATTTTCCCGGCGAGGCGGCCTTGTTCATCGACCACGAAAATGCGGGCGAGGGTTTCCGCGTCGTCGCGGTCGCGGCGCAGCACGGTGATCGCCTGTTTCACCGTCATATCGGCGGTGACGCGGCCGATCTTGGTGGTCATGCGGCCGCCGGCCGAGTCCTCCTCGTATTTGAGCAGCTTGCGGGTGAGTTCCTTGTCCTGCGGGCCGAGCAGGCTGAAGAATCGGACGCGTGCCTCTTCGCTGACTACCTGGAACACATCGACTCGGTCGTCGTCGGCGAGATTGCCGAGCAGGACGCGGAGTTGGGCGGGTTTGAAGTGCCCGAGAGCTTCCTCGACCAGGGTGTCGGGCAGTTCCGCGATCACATCGGTGGCGAGTTCCGGGCCAATCGTCTTGATGAGGAAGTCCCGTTCCCCGTCGCCGAGGTTTTCGTAGAGTGCGGCGAGGTCGGCGTAGTGGATTGCCGATGCGGCGGCGAGCAGAGCCGAGCCGTCGAGGTGTTCGAGGGCCCGTTGGAGGTCCTCTTTCGGATCCGTTTCGGTTTCCGGCGCCACGGCGCGAGGGTGGCGGGGCCTGTCGGATCGGGCAAGGAAAAGGGGTCCGGCGGCCGGCGCGCGAGCCTCAGCCTTGGGGGCGGTGGGGTTCGAAGGTCATCGCGCGTTCGTGTTCGCGGGCCTTTGCGGCGAGGCGGGCCTCCTGGTAGAATTGTTCCTGGGAGCGGAAGGCCTTGCGACCCTTTGCGCGCGGGACGCGTTGCGAGGATCCGTCGGGCAGGATCCGGTGGGCGTGGGTGTTGTCGCGGAAAGCCGCGTCGAGGATGCGCAGCAGCCGGCGTTGGAGCGGGGCGTCCTCGACGGGGATCATCAGTTCCACGCGTTTCTCGAGGTTGCGGGTCATCCAGTCGGCCGAGGCGATGAACACCTGTGGATCTCCCTCGTGGTGGAAATGGAAGATGCGGGCGTGTTCGAGGAAGCGGTCGATCACCGATACCACGGTGATGTTGCGCGAGTGTTTCGGGTCGCCGGGTTTGAGGCAGCAGATGCCGCGTACATTGAGGCGCACTTCCACGCCGGCGCGGGACGCGCGGTAGAGGGCGGCGATCACGTCCGGATCCTGGAGTGAGTTCATTTTCGCCGTGATGCGCGCGGCAAGTCCCTGCGTGGCGCGGTCGGTCTCGGCGGTGATGAGTTCCAGCAGCCGTGGTTTCATCGCGGTGGGGGCGGGCACGAGGCGTTGGAAGCGCAGGAGTTTCGATCTTCCGGACACCGCGTTGAAGAACATCGACGCGTCGGCGCCGAATTCCGGTTTGCAGGTCAGGTAGGAGACATCCGTGTAGAGGCGCGAGGTGGTTTCGTTGTAGTTGCCGGTGCCGAGGTGCACATAGCGGCGGAGCGATCCCGCTTCGCGGCGGACGATCATGGTGATCTTCGCGTGGGTTTTGAGGCCCTTGACCCCGTAGACGATCTGGGCGCCGGCGCGTTGGAGTTCATCGGCGCGGCCGAGGTTGCGTTCCTCGTCGAAGCGTGCCTTGAGTTCCACCACGGCGGTGACATGTTTGCCGTTTTCCGCGGCCTTGATGAGTGCATCGATGATCCGCGACTTGCGCGCGGTGCGGTAGAGCACTTGTTTGATGGCCACCACATCGGGGTCGGCCGCGGCTTCCTCGAGCAGGGCGAGCACCGGTTCGAAGGACTCGTAGGGGTGGAAGAGCATCACATCGCCGGCGGCGATGGTTTCGAACATCGGCGTTCCGGGGCTGAGGGTGGGCGAGTCCTGCGGGGGCCAGTCGGGATGGCGGAGGTGGTCGAAGTCCGGCAGGAAGGCGAGGTCCATGAGGGACGCGAGTCCGGGTGGTCCTGCGACCGGGTAGGTTTCCTGTGTTCCGGCGCCGGTGGTGTTGCGGATGAGTCGTGCGAGGGATGGTGGTGCGTCGGCGCGGATCTCGAGTCGCACGGTATCGGCGAAGCGGCGGGCGCTGAGGATGTCCTCCATTTCATCGGCGAGGTCGGTGGCGTCCTCGTCCTGCACGGCGATGTCGCCATTGCGGGTGAGCCGGAACACGGTGGATTGGGTCACCGTTTCGCCGGGGAAGAGCATGGCGGCTTGCGAAGCGACAAGATCCTCGATGAGCAGAAAGGAGGGGCTGCCGCCGTCTTCGTCGACGCGGATGCGGCGGCCGAGAGAGTCGGGGATCGGGATGAGGGCGTGGCGGGTTTCGTCCGAATCGGGATCGTGGAGTGCGCAGGCGACGATCAGCTGCAGTGCGGGGAGGAGCGGGAGAGGTTCGCCCTCTTGGATGGCCACCGGTGTGAGGAGCGGGTAGATCTGGTTTTCAAACGCGGTGGCGGCGCGTGCGGCTTGGTCCGGGGAGAGGAGGGACGGGTGGGTGAGGCCGATCCCTTGTTTAGCGAGGGCGGGGATCAGGGACCCGGAGAGGAGTCGGTACTGATCCTCCTGCATGCGCAGGACGCGTTCGCGGACGAGGGTGAGGTTGCGCGCGGGGCTGAGGCCGGAGGGATCGGGTGCTTTCACGCCGTTGCGGCGCAGCATCATCAGGCCGCCGACGCGGACTTGGAAAAACTCGTCGAGGTTTGAAGCGGTGATGGCGAGGAACTTCACGCGTTCCAGCAGCGGGAGGTCGTCGCGGAGTGCTTCCTCGAGCACGCGTTGGTTGAACTCCAGCCAGGAGAGTTCGCGGTTGATGAAGGGAACGGCCATTGGGGTTGCGGGAGCGGGGTGCGGCCATCCGTAGCACGGGGGCGTGGCGAGTTCACGGACGAAGTGCGCGTGGGCCTTGCGGGAGGCTCAGAGGGCGCCGAAGCGGCGGTGTCTGCCTTGGTATTCCTCCACGGCGGCGAGCAGGTCGTTGCGGCGGAAATCCGGCCAGAATTTCCGGACGATCACGATTTCCGCGTAGCTGAGTTGCCAGAGCAGGAAGTTTGAGATGCGCATTTCCCCCGAGGTCCGGATCAGCAGGTCCGGGTCGGGCAAGCCGGCGGTTTGCAGGCGGGAGGCGAAGGTCGGGACATCGATCGAGTCCGGATCGATGCTTCCTGCGGCCGCGTCCTTGGCGAGCGAGCGGGCGGCATCGGCGATTTCCTCGCGGGAGCCGTAGGAGAGGGCGAGGATCAGGTCGAGGGAGGTGTTTGCCTCGGTTTCGCGCGAGATGCGGTCGATGAGTTTGCGGGTGGCGGCGGGCAGGCGTTCGGTGCGGCCGATGGTGCGCAGGCGGATGTTTTGTTTCATCATGTCCTTGGCGCGTTCCACGAGAAAGCGGTCGAGCAGGGACATCAGGGCCGATACCTCCGTGGCGGGGCGGTTCCAGTTTTCGGAGGAAAACGCGTAGAGTGTCAGGTGGCGCACGCCGATGTCGATGCAGGCATCCGCCACTTCGCGGACCGATTCCGCGCCGGCGCGGTGTCCTTCGCGGCGGGGCAGGCCGCGTTCGCGGGCCCAGCGGCCGTTGCCGTCCATGATGATGGCCACATGGCGCGGGATTTCGGGAAACTCGTGCATGGGGTGCCGCTGCCTGGTGCTTCAGTTTCGCACGAGGGTCTGGGCGCGGTCGGGGCCGACGCCGACAAAGGAGACCTTCGCACCGCAGAGGGAGGCGAGGCGGTCGAGGTAGTTTTTCGCGGCTTGGGGGAGATCGTCGAACGAGCGGCAGTCGGTTGTGTCGCGGCACCATCCCGGCATGGATTCGTAGACCGGTCTGGCGCGGTCCCACGCGTGGCGGTCGGCGGGGGGCAGATCGTGGAGGGTTCCATCGATGTCGTAGGCGCTGCAGATCCTGAGGGTTTCGTAGGAGTCGAGACCGTCGAGGTTGGTCACGGCGAGACCGGTCACTCCATTGACCATCGAGGCGTAGCGGAGCAGAACCGAATCGAGCCAGCCGCAGCCTCTGGGGCGGCCGGTGGTGGCGCCGAATTCACGGCCGAGGCCGTGGAGGTGGTCCGAGAGTCCTTCGTCCCCGGTAGGGAAGGGGCCGGAGCCGACGCGGGTGGTGTAGGCTTTGCAGACGCCGATCACCGAATCGATCGCGGAGGGTGGCAGGCCCGAGCCGGTGCAGCAGCCGCCAGCCGTGGTATTTGAGGAGGTAACGAAGGGGTAGGTGCCGAAGTCGATGTCGAGCAGGGTTCCTTGGGCGCCTTCGAAGAGCAGGTTTTTTCCTTCCTTCCACGCCTTGTGGAGGACCGGGATCGTATCGGTCACATGCGGGCGGAGGCGTTCGAATGCGGCGGACAATTCGGTGAGGACTTGTTGCGCGTCGAAGGTGGGCAGGCCGAAGCGTGCGAGCACCTCGTTGGCTTCCGCGGTTCGCCGTTCGATTTGTTCGCGGGTGAATTGCG
>CAZMUK010000071.1:0-14101 GCA_964569415.1 uncultured Luteolibacter sp.
CGTCCTCATACTGGATGAGCGCGATGCGGCAGGTGCGGTTCGGATCGTATTCGATGCCGATCACCTTGGCGGGTGCGTCGTGGCGGCTGCGTTTGAAATCGATGAGCCGGTAGTGGCGCTTGTGACCACCGCCCACATGGCGACAGGTGATGCGGCCCGTATTGTTGCGGCCGCCGCTGCGCTTGAGCGGGACGAGCAGGCTCTTCTCCGGGTTCTTCTTTGTGATTTCCTCGAAGGACGGGAGCGTCTTGTAGCGTGCCGACGGTGTGATCGGCTTGAATTGCTTGAGTGGCATGGCTCGGGAACGGGTGAGTGGTTGATTCCGGGAGGTCCGGCGGGGTTACACGAGGTCGAGGGATTCGCCGGGCTTGAGCCGTACGATGGCCTTCTTCCACTGGGCAGTGCGTCCTTCGTCGGCGCGGCGTTTGCGGCGGGCCTTGCCCCGGCAGTTCGCGGTGCGGACACCGTCGACCTTCTTGCCGAGGAGTTGCTCCACCGCTTGGCGGATCTCGATCTTGTTCGCCTTGCGGTCGACCTCGAGAGTCACCTCGTTGTTCTTTTCCTGGAGGAGGGTGGCCTTTTCGCTGAGGCGCACGCCCTTGATGATCTGATAGGGGTCCTTCATGGTCTTGCTGGGTTGCCGGGGTTCAGGCGCTGCGGGCGGCGAGGGTTTCGAGCGCGTCTCCGACGAGAAGCACCGAATGGGCGAGGAGCATCTGTTCGATGTTCACATCCGAGGCGGAAACCAGTTGGACCCACGCCACATTGCGGGCCGCGAGGAAGGTTTGGTCGTCGAAGTGGTTCGACACCACCAGCACCTTGCCCGGTGCGGTGAGGGAGCCCAGCGCGCTCACGAACGACTTGGTTTTCCCGTCGGGGATGGAGAACGCGTCGACCGTCGAGATCTTTCCACCGCGGACAAGGTCGCCGAGTACGCGGCGCAGAGCGAGTTTGCGGGTACTTTTGGTGACCTTTTTCGAATAATCGCGTGGGCGCGGGCCGAAGACCACGCCGCCGCCGACGAAGATCGGGGCGCGCTTGTCGCCATGGCGCGCGTTGCCGGTGCCCTTCTGGCGGTAGATCTTCTTGTTGTTTCCCGAGACCTCGCCGCGGGTCTTGGTGTTCGCCGAGCCCGAGCGGCGGTTCGCCCGGTAGGCGGTGACCAGATCGTGGACGGCCTGCCGGCCCTTTTCGGGGCCGACCAACACAAGCTTGGCGGCTTGGGCTTCTTCGATGGTGAGAGGTTTCGATGGCATGGCTGCGGAGGATTGGAGGTGGCGGAGCGTTGGCGGGTTCAGGCGGTCTTCTTCTTCGCGGCGCGGACCGTGAGGTATCCGCCGATCGAGCCCGGCACCGAGCCCGATACGAGGATCACACCGTCCTCGGGACGGACTGCGACGATGCGGAGGTTCTGGATGGTGGAGCGGGTGCCGCCCATGCGGCCGGGCATCTTCTGGTTTTTCCAGACGCGGCCCGGCGTCGAGCGGCAGCCGATCGCACCGGTCCGGCGGTGCATCATCGAGCCGTGGGTCATGCGCAGGCCGCCGAAGCCGTGGCGCTTCACGGCACCTTGGAAGCCGCGGCCCTTGCTTTCCCCGATCACATCCACCCATTGGCCGACGCCGAATGCATCGAGGCCGGGGTGGGATTCCGGAGCGGCGGAGCCATCGGCGAGGCGGAACTCGCGGATAAAGCGTTTCGGGGTGGAGCCCGACTTGCGGAAATGTCCCATCGCCGGTTTCGAGACGCGGAATTCCTTTTGGTCACCAAAGCCGATCTGGACGGCGGAGTAGCCATCCTTTTCCGGTGTTTTCACCTGGAGGATCGTGTTGCCGGAAACATCGATGACCGTGACCGGGACCATCGCGCCCGCCTTTTCGTCGAAGAGGCGGGTCATGCCGAGTTTTCTGCCGAGGAGACCGAGGGACATGGTGGGAATTGGTTGGAGTGGGTGAAAGTGCGAGGGACCGCCGGGTGGTGGCTCAGATGCGGATCGAGATGTCGACGCCGGCCGGGAGATTCAGTTTCTTAAGTTCGTCCACCGTGCGCGCGGTGGGATCGACGATGTCGAGCAGGCGCTTGTGGGTGCGGATTTCAAACTGTTCGGCGGACTTCTTGTTCACATGGACCGAGCGGTTCACGCTGAACTTCTCGATGCGGGTCGGCAGCGGGATCGGACCTGCGACACGGGCGCCGGTGCGTTTGGCGGTCTCCACGATCTCCTGGGCCGAGCGATCGATCGCGCGGTGGTCGAATGCGCGGAGCCTGATGCGGATTTTCTGATTGTCCATGGCGTGTGGTGTCGGTTTCGGGATGGTTGGAAAATTCGGGGTGACGGAGGGTTCAGGCGACGCGGTCGGTGACGATTTCCTCGACGATGTTGTTGGGGACCTGTTCGAAGTGGGAGGGGGTCATCGCGTAGGAGGCGCGGCCCGAGGAAAGCGTGCGGACGGCCGTCGAGTAGCCGAACATCTCCTTGAGCGGAACATTGGCGCGGACGATCGCGAGATGCCCCTTGTTCTCCATGTTCTGGATGTGGCCGCGGCGTCGGTTCAGATCGCCCATCACATCGCCCTGATAGTCATCGGGCGTGGAGACCTCCACCGACATGATCGGTTCGAGCAGGATCGACCTCGCCTTGCGGAACGCGTCCTTCATCGCGAAAATCGCCGCCATCGTGAATGCGTTCTCGTTGGAATCCACTTCGTGGTAGGACCCGTCGAGGATTTCCACATGGACATCCACCACCGGGTAGCCGGCGATGATGCCGTTGGTCATTGCCTCGGCGACTCCCTTGAGGACGGCGTTGATGTATTCCTTGGGAATGGTGCCGCCGACCACCTTGTTGTCGATCGTGAGGCCCTTGCCCTTCTCGTTGGGGCGCATCGAGAGGATCACATGGCCGTACTGGCCGCGACCTCCGCTCTGCTTGACGAGTTTGCCCTCGCCGCCGGCCGGAACCGTGATCGTTTCCCGGTAGGCGATTTGCGGAGCGCCGGTGTTGGCCTCCACTTTGAACTCGCGGCGGAGGCGGTCGATGATGATCTCCAGGTGGAGTTCGCCCATTCCGGAAATGATCGTCTGGCCGGTTTCCTCATCGGTCTTGACCATGAAGGTCGGGTCCTCCTCCGAAAGCCTGCCCAGCGCATTGCCCAGCTTTTCCTGATCCGCCTTCGTGCGGGGTTCCACCGCCATCGAGATGACCGGTTCCGGGAATGTCGGCGGTTCGAGCACCACATCGTGGCGTTCGGCGGCCAGGGTGTCGCCGGTCGTGACGCTCTTCAGTCCCACCATCGCGGCGATGTCGCCCGCGTAACACGCGTCGATGTCGCGGTGTTCGTTGGCTTGGATTTGGATGAGGCGGCCTACGCGTTCCGTGCGGCGGGTGCGCGGGTTGTAGACCGTGTCGCCCTTGCGGACGATTCCCGAGTAGACCCGGAAGAACACCAGTTTGCCGACGAACTTGTCAGCCCAAAGCTTGAAGGCAAGCGCGGTGAACTTCCCGTGGTCGGTGGTCGGGACCTCGATCTTGCGGGACTCGTCGGAGGGATCCATGCCGACCGCGGCCGGGATGTCGAGCGGGCCGGGCAGGTAATCGATCACCGCATCGAGCAGATATTGCACGCCCTTGTTCTTGAAAGCGGAGCCGCCGGTGACGGGAACCAGCTTGTTGGCGATCGTGGCGCGGCGAAGGCCTTGTTTGAGTTCCTCGCGGGAGACGGGTTGCTCGAGAAGGAACTTCTCCCCCACCGTCTCGTCCGCATCCGCGACCGCATGCAGGAGTTCCTCGTAAGCCGAATCGGCGGCGGCGAGCAGGTCGCCCTTGAGTTCCTCGATCCGGTAGGTGGAGCCGAACTTGTCGTCGTCCGAGTAAAACACCGCCTTGCGGTTCACGACATCGATTTGTCCCTCGAGACGGTCTTCCGCGCCGATCGGGATCAGCACGCGCACCGGGTTGGCGCCGAGTTTCTCGCGGATTTCCCCGAAGACCCTTTCGAAGTCCGCGCCGGTGCGGTCCATTTTGTTCACGAACACGATGCGCGGGACATGGTACTTCGACGCCTGCCGCCACACCGTTTCGGTTTGTGGTTGGACGCCGGCCACTCCGCAGAACACCACGATTGCGCCGTCGAGCACGCGCAGCGAGCGCTCCACCTCGGCGGTGAAGTCCACATGGCCCGGGGTATCGATGATGTTGACCCGGTGTTTCAGTCCGTTGAAAAGTTTGAAGGATCCCTCTTCCTCGCGCTGCCACCATTCGGTGGTCACCGCGGCGGAAGTGATCGTGATGCCGCGCTCGCGTTCCTGCTCCATCCAGTCGGTGGTGGCCGCACCGTCGTGCACTTCGCCGATTTTGTGGATCATGCCCGTGTAGAACAGGATCCGCTCGGTGAGGGTCGTCTTGCCCGCATCGATATGCGCCGCGATCCCGATATTCCGGGTGCGTTCGAGCGCGTACTGGCGGTCTGGACTGTTGGGGTTCACGGCGGGGGCCGGCGTGCCGGCGGGACGGAAAGCGGGGTCAGAAGCGGAAGTGGGCGAAGGCGCGGTTGGCCTGGGCCATCTTGTGGACATCGTCGCGTTTGCGGACCGCGCTGCCTTGGTTGTTGGCGGCATCGCGAATCTCGTTGGCAAGCGCCACATGCATCGGCGTGCCTTTGCGGTTGCGGGCGTAGGTGACGATCCAGCGCATGGCGAGTGACTCGGAGCGGGCCGGGGCGACTTCGAGCGGCACCTGATAGGTCGCGCCGCCGACGCGGCGGGATTTCACCTCAACGCGGGGTTTCGAATTCTCGATGGCGCGGGTGACCACTTCGAGCGGGTCGATCGTGTCGGTTCCCTCGTTGGCGCGGTCGATCGCCGCGTAGACGATGCGTTGGGCGAGCGAGCGCTTGCCGTCGGACATCACCTTGCTGATCAGGTGACCGACGAGCGGGCTGTCGTAGCGCGGGTCGCGGCGGTCGGGCTTGTCGAAGACTCGTTTGCGGCGTGGCATGGCAGGAGGCGTGTGATGGGTGGGGGCGGGTTACTTCTTCTTGGCGGGAGCGGCGGCGGCACCGGGCTTCGGGCGTTTGGCGCCGTACTTCGAGCGGGATTGGCGGCGCTTGTCGACGCCGAGCGTGTCGAGGGATCCGCGGACAATGTGGTAGCGGACACCCGGAAGGTCCTTCACCCGGCCGCCGCGGACCAGGACGATGGAGTGTTCCTGGAGGTTGTGACCCTCACCGCCGATGTAGGCGATCACTTCGAAGCCGTTGGTGAGGCGGACCTTTGCGACCTTGCGAAGCGCCGAGTTCGGCTTCTTCGGGGTGCGGGTCATCACCTGCAGGCAGACTCCGCGGCGTTGGGGACAGTTCGCGAGCGCCGGGGACTTCGACTTTTCCGCCGGAGTGAGGCGTCCCTTGCGAACGAGCTGGTTGATGGTAGGCATGATATCCTGCGTTTGCTGCGTTTGGTTCTGATGTTGCGCGGGCGCACACCGGAGCAGCGACGAGGATACCTCGCTACAGCTTTTCTCCGGAGCCGACCCGATAGATCCCCTGTGAAAACAGCCTCGCCCGTGGGACCGGGAAAGGATGGGTTGCAAAGTGGGGCGGCGAAACTACCCGGGCGGACCCGCCTGACAAGTACTTTTTCACACATTTCCAAAGTTTTTCCCCGAAGGTCGCTTTCAAGGTCCCGGGCTTGCCTTCCTTTGGGGCGGTAAACAAATGTTCTTTTGAACATTTGTTTACGGGGCTTCCGGATGCCGTCACAGGAGCAGCATGCAGTCGCCGTAACTGTAGAAGCGGTAGCGCTCTGCGACCGCCTCCCGGTAGGCCTCAAGTACGGCTTCCCTGCCCGCAAAGGCACTCACCAGCATCAGCAGGGTGCTCTTGGGCAGGTGGAAATTCGTCAGCAGCGCGTCGACCGCGAGGAATCGGTAGGGCGGGTGGATGAAGATTGCAGTCTCCCCGGTCCCTCCGTCCCCGGGAATGCGCCTTTCTCCGTCGCCGCGGGACGGGGCGAGGGACTCCAGCACTCTCGTGACCGTGGTTCCGACCGCAAGAACGCGCCTTGCGGCATTGATCGATGCCGCCGTTTGCGGGGAAACCGCGAACCGCTCCGAGTGCATCTCGTGATCCTCCACCCGCTCCGCACGGACGGGACGGAAGGTACCCACGCCCACATGGAGGGTCACAAACGCATGAGGCAGGGCCTCGGTCATTTCCTTGGTAAAATGCAAACCCGCGGTGGGCGCCGCGACCGCCCCTTCCTCCCGTGCGAAGACGGTTTGGTAGCGACTGCGGTCCGCCTCCTCTTCCTGCCTCTCCATGTAGTGGGGCAGCGCGAGGCTCCCGACGCGCTCAAGGTCGGGCTCACGCTCCCAGCGGATCATCCGATCACCGTTTTCGAGGACGGCGGTCACTTCGCCGCGAATGCCGCCGGCGGCGAGCACCCGCCCGGGTTTCATCCGCCGGCCCGGCCGCACCAAGCAGCGCCACTCGCAGGGAGACACGCGGTCGAGGCAAAGCAACTCGATGGTGCCGTCGTCGGAAACCACCCGCGCCGGAATCACCTTGGTGTCGTTGAACACGAGCAAATCCCCGTCTTCGACAAACCCCGGCAGCTCGCGGAACATCCGGTGCGAGACCGTCCCGCGCGCCCGGTCCAAAACCAGCATCCGCGACGCGGAGCGGTCGGGCAAGGGATGCCGCGCGATCAGCTCCGCGGGAAGATGATAGTCGAAATCGCCGGTGTGCAGGGACATGGCGTGCAGGCCGCGGAATCCTGACCGGCGTTTACTGTCCGGGCACGATCCAGATGTTGCGGTACTGGATGGGATCGCCGTGGTCCTGGAGACGGAGCGGTTGCGGGCCCTCGGGTTCCTCACCGCGCAGCTTGAAAGCATGGGAGGTCGCGTGCGGGATCTCCTCGCCATTGTGGATCAGGACACCGTTGAGCCTCACCGTGACCCTCGGCGGGGAAATCTTGCGGCCGTCCTTCCAAACCGAGGCGCGGTACTCGATATCATAAGTCTGCCACTCCATCGGCGGACGAGCCGCATTCACCTTGGGAGGCGCGGTCTTGTACAAGGCGCCGCACTCATTCCAGTTGCCGGCCAAACCAAACGAGTTGAGGACCTGCACCTCGTAAGTGTCCTGCAGGAACACCCCGCTGTTGCCGCGCTTCTGCCCCGCCTTGCCGGGATCCACCGGATACCGGAACTCGAGGTGCAGGCGGAAGTCGCCGAAGGACTGTTTGGTGCGGATGTCCCCCGGGAGGCGCTTTTTCATGCGCTCTTCATTCGAGGCGACCTCCATCGCGCCGTTTCCGGGCAAGGCCCAGGTGACCTTTTCCCCGTCCTTGTGGGTCCAAGCGTCGAAATTCCGGCCATCGAACAACACCACGGCACCAGCCGGAGCGGGCGCCCCGAGCGTGGGTGATGACCGCACCTTCCTCCCGAGGGAAAACCGCGCCTTTTGACCTTCGGGCAACCGGAAGGTCCCGGACATCCCGTCCTTGGATACCGTTCCCTCCACCTCACCGGAACCGAAGCGGATCACCCCGCCCTCAAGCACGCCCTGGCCTTCAAAATACGGGTCCGCCCTGCGGTCGTGCTCCTGAAACATGCGGATGCCGTACTGCCCTTCCCGAAGATTCAGCACCTGTGCCGCAATCGGACGATTGATATCAAAATACTGGCCAGCCGGAGCATCCGACCATTCGCCCTCGTAGTCGCCGACCAGCACACGGTCGACCTCCGCCACCTTGGTCCATGCCTCGGCCACGCCTTCGGCTGACAGGCATCGGCCCGCAAGAACCGCAGTCACAAGGATCGTCAACGCTTTCATCGCGTCGATGTTCCGCCACCCGGCGAGCCGAGTCAATCCCCGCCGTCCTTGCCGCCTCCGGACGACCCGGTCTCGCGCTCAAGGCTCCGGACCACATCCTTGAACGCAGCCGCGTTGGCCGGATTGAGCGAGGAAAGATTGCGATGTGCCTCGAGAACCTCGAGCGCCCGCTGCGAGATCCCGGGCTTGGATCCCGCCAAGACCGGTTCCAACGCCGATCTCACGGAGTCAATCGCGACTCTCCAAACCGCGTCCGGCGGATCGACCGACATCACGAAATCGAGACCCAGATCCTCCAAGGATCTGCGGTTCCGGTCTCCGGGTTCGGCAACCTGCAGGGAACCCGCCCCGGGCGCGAGCCCGGCTGCAATCCCCGCCAGCGTACCCATGAATGTCGAATCCATCCCACCGCAAGCACCCAGATCCACCACGATAAGTTTCTCCCCCGCCGCAATCCTTGCCTCCGCATACCCCTTGAGAACGGGACTGTTGGCAAAACTCCCCTTCCCTTCGCAACGGATCCATGTGAACCCATCGAAGACCCCGGCCAAAATCGTCGCTTCCTGCGTCACAAGCACGAGCCGCCAATACCTGATGCGCGGCTGCCCCTTCCCTAGCCCGGAACGACAGCCGGGTCAACCTCACAGACGCCACTCACCCACCGCCTTCCCGCTGACCGGTGCTCCGACGAATCCACGCCGCATAGGCCTCCCCCACATCCGCCGGACAAACGACGATGAACTCGGGTACCTCGTAGGGATGAAGCTCGGAGAAGACCTCCCGCAGCCCCGCAACCCGCTCCGAAACCGTTTTGATCACGCAAAAGACCTCCCCGGCCGACTCGACCCGCCCCTGCCAGCGATACACGGACTCGGCCCCCGGCAGCAGGGTGACGCAGGCCGCCAGTTGCTTTTCCACCAGCATGGTGCCAATCTGTCGCGCCGTCTCCCGGTCCGGGAAACTGCTGAACACCAAGCGCTCGCTCCTCATTAAGCCGAATCAAACACGGGAACACCCGAAGGATCAATCCTCGTGAAAAGCGGATTTTTGGAAAAACTCATTACTCGACTCGACCGGGTGGAGCACGGCGAGGTGCAACAAATCGTGGCCCGCCTGATGCGGGAAAAGGGCTTTCTCGAAAAGGTGTTCGAAGCCCTCCAGGAGGGGGTGATCCTCCTGAATGCGACAGGCTCAATCGAGTTCGTGAACCACGCAGCCTGCCGACTCTTCGGGCTCGACCCCGAAAAAGCGATCGGCGAACCGCTCTCCTCGCAGGTCCGCGGACTCAACCGCGAAACACTCGGCCCCGCGGGACGCACCGTCAGCCGCGACATCGAGGTGTTCTACCCGGAGCACCGCTACCTGAACTTCTACCTCGCCCCGATCTCCGACGGAGAAACCGCGGCCGGCGACCTCGGGGCGGTGATCCTCGTCCGCGATATCACCGATACCCGCGCGGAGGCGGAGGAAACCATCGAATCCGAACGCCTCAACGCCCTCACCCTGCTCGCAGCGGGCGTGGCCCACGAGATCGGAAACCCGCTCAACTCGCTCGACATCCACCTGCAACTGATGAACCGCCGGCTCCGCAAACTGCCGGCAGCCGACCGCAAGAACCTCGAGGACCTACTGGCGACGGCAAGAGGCGAAATCAGCAGGCTCGACTCGATCCTGCGCCAGTTCCTCCACGCGGTGCGTCCCACCATTCCCAGGCGCGAACCCCAAGACCTCAACACGCTGCTCCACGACACCGCCCGGATCCTCGAGGAGGAGATCTCCTCCCGCGGCATCACCCTCGAATGGGACCTCGCGGAAAACATGCCGCCTGCAATGGTCGACCCCGGCCAGTTCCAGCAGGCGTTTTACAACCTGATCCGCAATGCCTGTCAGGCAGTCACCGCCGGCCACGGCTCGGTCACCCTGCGCAGCCGCTGCGGTCCGGAGGGCTTCGCCATCGCCATCGAGGACAATGGATCCGGAATCTCCCCGGAAACCATGGGGTCCCTTTTTGAACCATATCGCACCACAAAGTCGGCCGGCTCCGGCCTTGGCCTGCTGATCGTGCGCCGCATTGTCCGCGAGCACGGCGGCGAGATCTCCATCGAGAGCCGCGAGCACGAGGGCACCTCGGTGGTGATCCGCCTGCCGCTGGCCGGCAAACCACTGCGCCTCCTGCCCCCCCCGGAGACGGATCCGGCCGCCGCATCCACTCCCTGACCGACCGCCATGCTGCCCACCCTGCTCATCGTCGATGACGAACGCCCGACCCGCGAGGGCCTGCGCAGCGCGCTGGAGGAGGATTTCGAGGTGTTCACCGCCCCAGGAAAAAAGGAGGCGCTCGCAATCCTGAAAGCGGAACCCATCCAACTCCTGCTCACCGATTTGCGCCTCGGCGGAGAGTCTGGCATGGACCTTCTCACAGAGGCCCTCGCACTCCCCGACCCGCCCGTCACGGTGATGATGACGGCCTACGGATCGGTCGATACCGCAGTGGAGGCAATGCGCCGCGGTGCCTGGCATTTCACCACCAAACCCCTGAATATCGATGAGGTGGAAATGGTGCTGAAACGCGCCCTGCGCAGCCGGAACCTCGAGAAGGAAAACAAACAACTCTCCCAAGAGGTACGCCAGTCGCACAAGCTCGACCGCCTCATCGGCCAGTCGCCGGAAATCAAGCGCGTGGCGGAACTGGTCCAACAGGTGGCTCCCACCCGCGCCACGGTGCTGATCGAAGGGGAATCAGGCACCGGCAAGGAAGTGGTGGCGGGGCTGATCCACCACCTGTCCGGTCGCCCGGCTTCCCGCATGGTCACGGTGCATTGCGCGGCCTTGTCGCCACAGCTGCTGGAAAGCGAACTTTTCGGCCACGAAAAAGGAGCCTTCACCGGTGCCTCCCAGCGCCGCATCGGACGCTTCGAACAAGCCGACGGCGGAACTTTGTTCCTCGACGAAATCGGGGAAATCGACGCGACCACCCAAGTGAAGCTGCTCCGCGCACTCTCGGAACGCACCATCGAACGGGTCGGCTCCAACCACCCGCTGAAAGTGGATGTGCGCGTGGTGGCCGCCACCAACCGGAACCTCCGGGAACTGGTCGACCAAGGGAAATTCCGCGAGGATCTGTTCTTCCGGTTGAATGTGGTCCGCATCGAAATGCCCCCGCTGCGCTCCCGCCCGGAGGATATCGTGCTGCTCGCCAATAGCTTTCTGCGCGAATTCGCCGCGGAAAACAACCGGCCGAACAAACCCCTCACGGACGCTGCTCTGGCCCTGCTGACCACCTACCACTGGCCCGGCAATGTCCGGGAACTCCGCACCGCGGTGGAACACGGCGTGGTGATGAGCAACGACCCAAGCATCGACACCCGCCACCTGCCGCGCTTCCTTCAGGACCCGCCACCGCCAATCCACGGACCCGGCCCCACCCCAGCCTCACCCCCCGCGGCAACAAAACCTCCCGCCCCGGAATTCAACTTGCATCTGATCGAAACCAACGCCATACGCGCGGCGCTCGCGTCGTCAGGCGGCAACCGCACCCGCGCCGCGGAACTCCTCGGCATGAGCCGCCGCACCTTGCAACGCAAACTCAAGGAACTCGGGATCTGACCCCGCGCCCAAGCAACCGCCACCATGATCTCCTCGTTCCTCTCCCAGCTCGGCGCCGGCATGGTGATCCGCCGAAGCCTGTTCTTCGCCCTGCTGATCCTGCTCACCCTCGGCAACCTCTTCGTGCTGTTCAAGGGGCTGAACTCCCCGCAGGCGATGGACCAGGCCCAGATCTCCCGCGAAATCGCCCGCGGCAAAGGCTTCAGCACGAAAATGGTCCGCCCGGTGGCCTACTACCAAACGGAGGAGAAAGCGGGGGCCACCGTCCCACTGGCAAACCTGCCGGATACCTACCACGCGCCTCTCAACCCGCTGCTGAATGCCGCGGTCCTCAAAGTGGGCTCCATGATCGCCGGAAGCCCGGAGGGAACCGACCCCCTGTCGTGGACCATGGGGAAAAATGAAATGGTCTACCCGCCCGACCGCCTGATCGCCGGTGTCTGCGTGCTGTGCTTCCTGCTCTCGATCGGAGTGAACTATTTCCTGATCTGCCGGATCTTCGATCCGAAAATCGGCGGAGTCTGCGCGATCCTGATGCTGCTCTGCGAGGGGTTCTGGAACTACTCGCTCAGCGGACTGCCGCAAATGCTGATGCTGCTGCTGTTCTCATGCGCGATGTTCTTCGCGTACCGCGCGGTCGAGGCCCACAGCGAAGGCCGCGTGGCCATGGGGCCGGCTGCCATCGCTGGCGTGTTCCTCACCCTGCTCGCCCTCACCCACTGGATGACGGTCTGGATCGCCCTCGGCTTCATCCTCTTCGCAGCCGTGGCATTCCGCCCGCGCGGTCTCGCCGGTATCACGATCCTGCTGATGATCCTCATCCCGGGCATCTTCGTGATGCTGCGCAACTACTCGGTCACCGGCTCGCCGTTCGGCACCGCGTTCCTCACGCTCTACAACGGCCTCGGCAACGGCACGGAATCGTCCGTGATGCGCAACTACGATCTGGAATCGGAACCGCTGCTGCTCGACGGGCTGATCGCCAAGGTCCTGCGAACCACCCTGCTCCAGGCGAGCGACCTGGTGAGGTTGCTCGGCGGCATCGTGGTGGCCCCGCTGTTCTTCATCGCCCTGCTCCACCCCTTCAAACGCGAACCGATCGCCCGCTTCCGCTGGGCCCTGGCCCTGATGTGGCTCACCACGGCCTTCGGCCTCGCCTTCTTCGGGATTTCCACCGAGGAACTCGACCCGAACCAAATCCACCTCCTCTTCGCCCCGCTGATGACGGCCTACGCGGTGGCACTCGTTTCGGTGCTCTGGAACCGTCTCGATTTCGCGAACCTCAACCCTTTCGCCGCCAACGCCCACCTCACGGTGATCGTGCTGGTCTGCTCGCTGCCCTTCCTGCTCAGCCTGCCCCAAAAAGTCCGCCTCGGGATGTATTTCGTCGACCGCGGCGGCACCCCTCAGTGGCCCCCCTACTATGCCCCCGCCCTCAATGGCCCGGGTACCTCGGAAATCGCCAAAGGCGTCAAGGGCCTCACGAAGGAAGGGCAAGTCGTGGTGTCCGACCAACCCTGGGCAGTGGCCTGGTACGCAGACCGCACCAGCCTCTGGATCCCGAAAACGGTGAAGTCCTTCGAACGGTTCGAAGAACTGGCCTACGACCTCGGAACCCCGATCGGCGGTTTCCTGATCTCACCCTCGTCCCATGGCTCGGGCCCGCTGACAAAAGTGTCCGATGAGTACAAGGATTTCGCGCCGCTGGTCATCGATGGCAAGGTGATCCAAGCGACATTCCCCCCGGGCCTCTCGCCGTTCCGCGCCTCGACCAAGCTCGGGGAGATCGCCAAACGCTATCCGTCGCTCGACCTGCTGATGGGCGGCGATCTGGTGTTCTACGGCCTGCCCCGCGGCGAGGAGGAAAACCCAACCACCAACTGAACCCCGATGCCACGACGCAAGTCCGCCGACGAAGAATCCGAGGGACCTACTTTCGAAGAAGCGGTCACGGAATTGGAACGCATCGTGGAGGCGATGGAGAACCAACAACTCCCCCTCGAGGATCTGGTCACCCGCTACGAGCAAGGCTCGAAACTGCTCGGACGCTGCGAAACCCTCCTGAAAGCCGCCCGCGAACGAGTGGAACTGATCAATCTCCGCGCCTCGGGCCAGGCCGCGGACCCCGCCGCACCACAGGACACGGACCCGGAGGAAGCCGACGAGCCCGAAACGGAGAACAATGACATCAGACTCTTCTGAACCACCGGCCCTCGGGCCCCTGCTGCGCTCAATCGGCTCCCCCGACGATCTGAAACGGCTCCCGGATGCGGACCTCCCGGCCCTCGCCGCGGAGATCCGCCACTCGCTGATCACCTCCCTCGCCCGCACCGGCGGCCACCTCGGGCCCAACCTCGGCGTGGTCGAACTGACGATTGCCCTCCACCGGGTCTTCAGTACCCCGAAGGACAAACTGGTCTTCGATGTGGCACACCAAGGGTATGTTCACAAGATGCTGACCGGACGGGCCTCGCGCATCCACACGATCCGGACCTTCCAAGGTCTCAACGGTTTCCTCCTCCGCTCGGAGTCACCCCACGACGCCTACGGCGCGGGCCACGCGGGCACCGCCCTCTCGGCGGCCCTCGGCATGGCCGCGGCTCGCGACCTCGCCCAAGGCGACAACCATGTCGTGGCGGTCGCAGGAGACGCGGCTTTCA
>CAZMUK010000072.1:0-14067 GCA_964569415.1 uncultured Luteolibacter sp.
AACGCATTCATTAATGATACGATCGATTTGAGACACTGTTTCGACTATTCCATCGTATATGAATAGTCGACAATCGCTTAGTTCCAAAGCATCTCCGAATTCTTTAATTTGAGATATAGGAAATTCTAAGGCATCTTTAACATGCACATATGATTCTTTAGCATTTTTATTTATGGATATTGTGCAATTTGGACCTGATAGTTCGAAAGCTCTAATGAGTGAATTCGATAATATTTCTATGTTCGAATCTTTTACAATGCGTTCTACAATATTTTTATCTAATATTCAACACTTTAAAAACTTTATATTTGAATTTGCAAGTAAAGACAGCAAAACATATGAAGAACCAGCACATTGTTGTTCGCATTTATAAACATGTTGAATCAATAAATTTTTGGCATGTAAATGATTTTTATCGACTCGAAGCTCTGCTAAAACTTTGAATATTTCTTCTTTTTGAGGAAATATAATTCTATTATTAAAAAATAAATGGGAATTGGGCGAGTTTAATTTGTTAAAAACGTCGCCAGCAATTCCCGAAATTTGATTTAATATTTTATTATTTTGAGGACTAGCTGTCTCTCCAGAGGTTATTCGAAGCAAATGTCAATATCTCCTCGGCTGAATCTGCTGTATAACCATAAGAATCAATCATCGTTTGTATCATTTCTGAATATTTCTTTTGCTGTTCATTATCTCGACTCTTCGACTTCGTCACAATTCGAGCCATATCCTTCACAGAAGAAATAAGATAAGATTCGATTGCTTCGCGAAGTGGTTCATACGATTTATAATCAACTTTAGTCCCACGTCGAACCTTCGCAAACATAAACGCTGTGACATCTGCTCTGAAGCCGTCTCTAGCCGAACCGCTGATTCCGATCTGCTCTTCAACCATCTTCATAAACTTCTCATCAGGCTCTCGCTCTTCAGAAGTTACTCGATCTTTCATCTTCTGACGTGTTGTATGAGCTTCTGCATTATCAAGGTAGTTATCAAACAAAGCCTGCGCTTGCTCTTCATACGCAGTGACGAATGCCTTTGCAATTTCACCTTCTAGAATCTTAAGATATTCTTCGCGAACAGTCTTCTGGAGAATCTCAAGGTATCGCTTTTTATCGTCTTCGTTAACAATTTGCTCTTTGACTTGCTTAATAAGTCCATCGACAACTCGCATTGGAGTAATGAAGCCTTTATCAGAATCTGTAAGGGCAGAGTCAATTGCCTTGGTAATAAATCGCGTGGAAATTCCATCCATACCTTCATGCTTCGCTTCATCACGAAGATCACGAATGTCGACCTTCTTAGTACGACCCTTCTCAACAATTTCCTGACCGTCGTAAATCTTCATTTTTGTAAGAAGATCGCATTTCTGTGAAGGCTTTAAACGACTCATAACAGAGAACATTGCAGCAATCTTAATTGTATGAGGAGCAAGATGATAACGAAAATCAGACTTTCGAAGCATCTTTTCATAAATTTTCATTTCTTGAGTAAGTTCAAGGACATATGGAACTTCAATCTTCACAACTCGGTCGAGAATCGCTTCATTTGTGTGTTCTGACTTGAAGCGATTCCATTCTGCCTCATTACAGTGTGAAATAATTACGCCATCGAAATAGAGCATAGCATTCTTGCCTGGGGTTGGAACACTCTTCTCCTGCGTTGCTGTAATAATCGTGTGTAAGAATTCAATTTCGTTCTTAAAAATTTCTACGAATTCTACTACGCCTCGATTTCCAACGTTAAATGCACCATTGAGATTTAAAACTCGCGGATCGTCTTCGCTAAATTTATCAAGCTTAGAAATATCTTCAGATCCGATTAGAGCCGAAACATCTTGCGAATTTGCATCCATTGGTGGCACAACTGCTACGCCACGGCGACCTCTCTGTGAGAACGAAGTGCGAACAACAGGAAACTTTTCATATTCTCCACCAAACTCTTCCATTAAACGAAATCGACAAACTGGACATAGATCGCCTTCAATATGAACCCCCAGGATTTGCTGGAATTGGTCTCTAAGGGAGCGAGGAAGTAGATGTAATGGCTCTTCACGTATTGGACATCCTTCGAGGTTGTAGATAGGCTCTGCAGCTCTCTCTAGTGCCTTTTTAAGATGATCAGCTAATGCAGACTTACCTGAGCCTACTGGACCCATAAGGAGTAAAACCTGTCGACTTTCTTCACCCTTCAAAGCTGCTGACTTTAAAAATCGAGCGATCTTAGCGATAACGCGTTCGTGACCATAAAATTCATCTTTAAAATAATTATAGACTCTAATTTTATCGCCATCGAATAGTTTACGACACCTCGGATCTGATTCGTCCAATAGTTCTACGCCATCTTTTTCGATAGCATCAGAAAGTCGCTTCGCTGCTAATTTTGTAAGTTCTGGGTGCTTTTGAACCTCAGCTAAATATTCAACGAAAGTTCCACGCCAAGATTCTTTTGACGACTCTTCGCGTTGCTTTTTAATGATGTCTAAAAAATTCATATTAATCTCTCCAATCAAGAAACTTCGAAATCTTCTTCTTCAATAATAGTAAATAGCTTAACAGGACCCTTCCAGAGTTCTCTAACCATCGCTACGCTTCTATCAGCGTAATCTAATTCTAAATCTCTTCCATCATGTTCATGTCGTAAAATAAGTTCATTATCTTTTATTTCCTCGACGTAAATTACAGGAATCATATTTCCGCCAACCTGCATTAACAAATTTTTTCTAATTTCTATCCAAGATTCTTCTTCATCCATAATTTCGTCGATAGTCCAATCGCCAGATCGTCCTCTACCTTTTTTGCTGTAGGTAAATAAATTGAGTTCTCTTGCCAAATCTTCACTTAAATATTGACGTATAAAACTTTCATCATTACAAGTTTCACGAGCCAAAAAGCACTCATCTAATCCGAAATCTCTTTCGATTCTCTTGAATATTTCAAACCCAAGATGATAAGGATTAATTTTTAAACCCCATGGTCGTAAAACAAGATTGTGCGTTTTCAAAAATGGAATGTGGTATTCGTCAGGTAAATTTAGGTCATGTAAAATTTTATAATGCCAAAAACTAGCCCACCCTTCATTCATGACTTTCGTTCTAATTTGTGGCATAAAATATAATGATTCTTCATGTACAATATTAATAACGTCTCTTTCCCAGTTCGAAAGTTTTGAACAATTTTCCATGATAAATTTTAAAATATCGTATTCTGGTTCAAGTGGAATTTTTTCTAAATTAAAATTCTTCCACTCGCCTTTTGTATCATTCTTAATAAGATCGCTATATTTTCTTTTTAATTCTTTTTCATTAGGCCTAGTTCTACCTCTGCGATCGTTTTGATATTGTAGAGTGTGGCAAGCATCGATTAATTTTTCAACCGCTTCAATACCGATCGATGGATCTTCGATATAAGACTGTATGCGATTTCTCGCAGATCTAAATCTCATAGCTACTGTGTCGGCGTCGGTGTCTTTAAAAGTACGGTTATTTTTAAAAAAGTCAGAGTGCCCGACACAATGCGCCATAATAAGGATTTGTAAATATAAAGGATTTTCGAGCATCAAATATGCGATTGAGGGATTCGAATTGATAATCAATTCGTAAGGGAGACCTTCATTTCCTGTATTATACATAAAATGCGTTCTTTCAAAGGACTTTCCATAAGACCAGTGAGAATAGTGTGAAGGCATACCATGATAACTCATCGCACCAATCATTTCATGATAATTAATCGTTTCGTAAGCTATTTCATACCAATCTAAACCATAGCTTTTTGCGATTTCACAAATCTTCTCATCCCATGTTTCTAGCTCTTCGAGAGCGTAATCAGAACTCACCCGTACCTCCAAAAAAGTGTAAAAACACATTCCAAATATCAATTTTATCATTGATAGTAGCTACTTTTAGAGAAGAATCAAGATTAGATAATTGGAAGTATAGTTTGGAATTTGTTTCTTTGTCCCACGCCATGCGCTCCTCAGTTGGTCTTATTTCAACGTATCCGACCAATTGAGATAATAAAGAAAGTTCTTTAAATGTAGCAATCGCTTTATCGTTATCTTCTTCAAAGTTGTCACCATCAGAACAATGAAACGCGTATATATTCCAGGAAGACGGATGGTATCTTTCTTTTATTATTTCAATAGCCAGTTCAGGCGCTGATGATACGAATGTACCACCTGCAGATCCACGTTTAAAGAATGAATCCTCATCAGTTTCGAAAGCTTCAGTCGTATGAGCCAAGAATACAATTTCGACCTTCTCGTATTTGTGCCGTATAAATTGGTACAAAAGAAAATAAAACGAACGAGCCAAAAATTTAATATTCTGAGTCATAGAACCAGATACGTCCATCATAAAGAATATTACAGCATTTGTCGCTTCTTTTTGTTTCGAAGTTATATGATGGTAACGCAAATCATTTTCATGAAATGGAAAAATCTCTTCGCCAGTTTCAGGGTCGATTTCTACAGTTCCTGATCGTCGAGCTGCTGAAAGTCTTTTAATTCTTTGAATTGCAGATGTTTTTTTATCAAGACGAGGTGGAATTCCTTTCGTTCTTGTACCGTGCCTTTTAGGTTTCTCTTCTAGAACAGTGCGCAGTTTCTTTCTTTCAAGGTCAGGTAAATTTAAAGAATCGAAAAGATACTCTGCTAATTCATTTAAATCTATTTCAACATCATAAAATTCTTCGCCCTTATCATTGCCAGCCTTACGACCAGGTGATTGGCCTTGTTGCTGACCTTTTTTTACAATTTGATCTTTTTCAAGATCTGATCCGGGGCTAGAGCCTACAGATTTTTGATTATTATCTCCATAAATAAACTGCCATTCTTTAATACCTCTTACAGGTATTCTCACTTTTTTCTTACCATCTTGTCCAATTATGGATTCTTCGGCAACGATATCTGTAATTCCTTCTCGAATAGCCTTTTCAATTTTTTGTTTATGTCTTGCTCGATCAGAAGCTGAACGATCGGCTGATGTTTTATGTTCTCTAAAAATAGACATTATTACTTTCCCCTTCGAGGAAGCACAGCTGTGATTGCAAGCCCGTGAAAAAGAGGAGCCTTTAAAAATTCCGGTGCTTTATCTATAGCCTTTCGCCATGGCATCCAAATAACTTTGTCGTGCTCTAAAATGCCCGTTGTAGGATTTTTTGCAATGTTTACGCTTCCATTATAAAATACATAATAAAATTGCACATTGTCAAAAACACCAGGATAATCTACAGCGAATTCGCAATCTTCGAAAACAATTCCTGCTTCTTCAAAACCTTCTCTAAACGCTGCCTGAAGTGGTGTTTCTCCTCGTTCTATTGAACCTTTTGGGAGGTCGAGTTTTTCGTTTTTCCAGAGTGTTAAAACCTTTCGTAAATCTCTCGAAATCACTACCAGTCCAGCTCCATTAATTTTTCTATTTCTCTTCATGTTCATATTTTAATCCAAAAATGAAATATGTTATAAAATATGTAAAAATCAAATAATAAATCAAAAAAATAGAAAATTAATTAACGTTTGTAATCATCTTCCAATCTAACAACATCATCTGGATAAGCAGTACTTACTTCCAATAACTCAACTCTCTCGTCACCCGCGCAAAAACGATGGATAGTTCCTGGTGTTACATGAAATATTTCGCCAGGTAATAAAATTTTTGATTCGAACGCAGAGCTTGGACCAATTTCTAATATTAGTTTTCCAGCTAATACTCTTATAGTTTCTTCTTTTAGAACATGATATTGTCTTGATAATTTTTTGTTTGGTTCAATAACCAAAATTTTACCTAAATAACTATCACAATTAGCCCAAATTTCTTCGTAACCCCACGGTTTTTGTACAATTTTAGATTGTTTCAAACCCTTTAACATATATTGATTCATGACCAATCACCTCACTAAAAGCATTTAATAACTTTCCTGCCATTTCGTTCGCTTCATCTTCCATTCGCGAAGAAAAATGTAAATAATTTGTAGGAGGTTTTACGTCGTTTTCATACTGTCTTAGATGACAAAATTCATGCGCAATACTTCTTAAAACGTCAGAAAATAATCTATCCTTACAATAAATCTTTACTTTTCCTTCTGTAAATAAACAAACGGCAGTAGTTTCAATACCGTGTTTTTCTCTAGATTTTACAAGATAGCATTCATAATTTGAGCGTAAATTGAGCGCTCTGTAACAATACTGCACATACATGTCGAGAAGTCTCTTTTTTTCTTCGTCGATTAAAAGACCCTTCTCTACAAAGATTTTTACACTATTATCATTGTGCATTTTTTGAAGACTCTATTAACCAAGAAGACGACTGTATTTTTCCACCGCCAACTCCAAAAACAACATCGCAACCAATTTCTTCGCATAGCTCAAACTCTGGTACGTTTGAAGAAGAGTCTCTATCTCCACCTTTTGTAAACATAATAGGCCTAAGAATTTTCAACGCGCCTGTGACCGTTTGCGTTCCATCATACCAAGGAACAACATAGTCAACGCCATCAATCCCTGCGATTATCTCCATTCTTTCTTCTAATTTCATAAATGGTTTTCCTTTTTTATTAATTAAAAATTCATCTCCATTTACAATTACGGCAACTTTAATTTTTTTTCCTCTAAAATATCTTTTTTCATTTTTTATTTTCGCGCTTTCTTGTAAGCATCGAAGATGTCCAATGTGAAGAGGATCAAATCCACCAGAAGTTACAATTAATTCTTCGTTTAAAACATCGGCTTGAATTCTTAGTTCTTCTACGCTTCTAAAAATTGATGAGTCTTTAAATCCCAAGATTTACTCCTATTATTTTTTTAAATATGCTACTTAAGACTCTTCTTAAATGACTCTGGAAATAGATTCGAATTATTAGAGTAAAAACGATGCCAATCAGCGTCCAAGATATAACTCACGGCGTGGTCGTTTTCAGTTCGAATAGATCTACCAAGCGATTGCACTATAGTTTTCGCAGTTTCGAATGCATACCACCAATTCCAGCGATACATGCGTTTCTTGACGATCTTGTCTCCGAGATATGGATATGGCACCTTGCAAATAATTTGGAACCTAGAAAGATCGTCTTTTAAATCTACGCCTTCTTGCATTGAAGGAGAAACAATAACAGTTGGATCTTTCGATTTCATATGTTCTTCAAGTTTTTTAACGCGATCTTCAGATTCATGAAAAATCAACCGTTTACTACGAATGTGTTTGCGAATATACGACGCGACTTTGTAAGAGTGTGTATGTATAATTCCCTTTTCATTCGGATGCTGGGCTAAAATACTTTTAATTGCTTCAACAAGTTTTGGTAGATCGTTATCAATAGTACTCGCTGACATTTTTGCTACAGGAAATGCAAAAATTGGATGATTTTCAACAGGAAATGGAGACGTAACGCTCATATATCCCATAGAATCTTCTGAAATTCCTAACATTTTAGAAAACCCAGAAGGATTTATAATTGTCGCAGACATCATTAAAACATATTGACCATTTTTAAAAAACATCTGTTCGGCATATGGAGATACGTCGACAGGTTTAAATTCAAATCTTTTAGATTCGCTTTCACTTTCGTTTAGATTAAAAACCCAATTTTCATCATCGTAAAGAGAAATAAACTGTTGTATTTTCGCACAGTGTTTTTCAAGCATGTCAAGTTGTTTGGCAATTTTCACGAATTCTGTTTCAATTTTATCCTTTAGATTTAATTTTTCGATCGTCTGTTCGTAATGCGCGATATGAATTTTTAGGTGAGGTAAATACTCAGATTTAATCCAGTCGTATGCTTGTTTTTGAGTAGATATATGTGGAACTTCTAATTTTAATGCTGTTTCTGCGAATCTTTCAGACACAGTAATTTCAATAAATTTACATAGTTCGCCATCTATATTGTGCGCTTCGTCGGCAACGAGCAACGTTCTTGGTGGAATTGTTTCGGTATAAGCAGTTCCAGTCAAAAAATAACTAAAATTAGTGAGAGATTCTGTAGACGCTAAAAATCTAATTTTTTCATTTTTATAAGTGCAATTGAATTTACAAGTTTTATAAAAACGACTCGTCGTATCTTTTTCGCCCTTTAGTTGTTGCATCGATTCTGAGCAGTTTTGCTTCCTATGGTACTTGCATTGATAATTCGCAGCAGCCATAATTTGACACATAGAGCCTTGCGGTTCTGCAAAATCCCTCATGTATTGTTCTTGTAACAATTTTTGTGTTGTTAAAAAATAAGCGCCTGTCTTATAAATCGAGTCTGGCGATTGCTTTACGTAATTAGACATAAATTTTGCTACCGTTAAACCAATTGCAGACTTACCTGTTCCGGTAGCAGCCTCGAGGACAAAAAAGCGCTTATTTTCATTAATAAAAGCGTTTAAGATTGTATTGATTGCATTTTCTTGTGATTCGCGACATGTTGAATAGGGAAAATAGACAGACCAATCGTCCTTCGTAATCAAACGAATCTCCAGGGAAATATTATTTAGTATTCTATAGTATAAAACTTTTATTTTTAAAAATACCTTATAGCATTTACGGGGTATTTTTTATCTGATTGGTTTTTTCTATGTACTTTTTCTGCTTCTAATCTAGCGAACATTTTAGCTTCGTTTTCATCTCTAAACGATTTTATAGTTTGCTCGCCAGTTTCATCGTAATTTATTACGACGCGCCAGCAATTGTGCATTGGATCTGGAAATAATTCGACCCTAACACCTGGAATTTTTTGCCAATTAAACATGGCATCCTCAGGTGGTAGGGTCGTTCTATAACTTCTACCGATTTCTTCTTTTACAATTTCTTGTATGAGGGCCCTAAGATTTTGCATATTGCTAAGTATCAGGGCCCGTTTCGTTTAAATTTATTCGATTTCGATTTTTCGAGAATATTCCTTTTTGAGTGGAATCGTTACAGTCAAAATACCTGCTTCATATCGAGCGTTAACGGATTCGAAAGAGGTGTGATCAGGAAGCGCCCAAGAATTCTTGTATTCTTCCTTGTGTTGATTCTTACCGTGCTTCGATTCGCGATGCGCCGAAATTACAAGTGTCTTTCCAAGAACGTTAACGTCGATATCAGATCGAGAAAGACCAGGTAGCTCGACGATAACTTCATAACCATCGTCATTCTTATTTACCCGCGAGTTAGGAAACCACGTGTTATTAAACGTCGAAACAGTCGCAGAGTATGTTGTAGAAGGCGTAAATCCATAGTGTTGAGAATTTTCAAACATGTTTCGCATATTATCAATCATATCGTAAGATTTAATGAGACCAAATACAGACATTTTATTTTCCTCCTTCGTCGGAACTAATCCGAACGAGTATAAGATAAACACACATCAAAAAAAGAAAACGGTTATCATCTACTTTTCGAATAAATTTTCTAAGATATCGATACGTTTTTCAACTTGTTCATCAGAATTAGCAGGTCTTAAGACGCGCTTACAAATAAACGACGTCGCGCTACGAGAATTTCTTTTTTTATTATAGATTCCCATTTTTTTTGCTTCACTGACTATCGCGAACGTCGAAAGTCTGGCATCTTTCATCTCAGCGTATTCCCAGCCTTTTCCCATTCCATCAACGTGCAATTGAAAAATACCAAAAGATTTTTTTCCTGGTGATACAGCGTTAGGATTTAACGTGCTTTCTGCATACGCGTTTGCGATCAATCCTTTAATAAACCAATCTTCTTCTACGCCAGTATCTCTCGCAGCTCGTTCAATATCGCAAGCAACGTCAAGCATTTCTCGAGAAACGATCAAATTATCACAAATTGCATCGATCTTTTCAAAATCGCCCGTTGGTGCATATGCTATTTTAGAAAATAATAATATTAAGAACATCATTTAACTTAATACTCCGCGGAACCACTCATGTTAAGTTTGATGTCATACATATTATAACAAATAAAAACGGCGGGTAACACCCGCCGTCGAAAAAATAAATTTTTAATGAGAACTAGTTTGAGACTCTGAAGTAACAATTACCTGACAAGTTCCTTCTACGAACGTCGAACCTTCTGGGCAAACAACTGGACTAGACGTTGTAGAAGTTACATCGCCGCTAACTACTGTCGTCGTTTCATTTACTGCGGGCGTCACTTCAACAGGCACAGGTTCAACAACGACGCTAGTCGTTCCATGCGCATCGACAGGTGTCTCAGTCGTTTCTGTAGAAGTAGAACAACCAATTACAAAAATAGTAGCGATAGTAGACACGAAATTAGTGAAATTCATTTTGCCTCCTCTTTAATGGCAATCAAATAATATTAAGCGTCTTACTAAATTACAAAATTTTACTGAAATATGTAATTTCATGAGTATGTAATTAAATGCGCCTAACATGTGGAGGGTCGAATGAAAAGATTTATTTTGACTTTATTCGCTTCGAGCTTATTGACCCTTACATCGTTCGGGGGACAACACGTTGAAAGATACGGTGGCGTTGATTTGCCTGTCGACTCTTTTGGATTCGTAGTAGTCATGACTATGGAAAAAAACTCGGAATGTATCGAAAATTGTCAAGTCGCCCCGTCAATATCTTCTGCTTCTGCAGTTATTGTACAGACGAATAAAAATACGACAAGACTGCTCACAGCAGGACATGTTTGCGCAGTAATAGAATTAGGAGAAACGAATATACTCGTAAGAGATAACTCAGGATCCATTCATTTTGTCGAAGCGCAAGTATATTCGGACAGCCCAGATTTATGTCTATTAGAAACTAATGATTCCTGGGGCGAACCTTTAAAAATTACAAAAAAAGATACGCGACACGGAGATAAGGGCTGGAATATAGCAGCACCTTATGGAATTTTTCAACCAGGAATGATACTAACATTCGAAGGATATAATTCTGGAAGAACAACAGAAGGAGATGACTGGTATACAATTCCAGCCGCTCCAGGTTCATCGGGTAGCCCTATAATCAATGAAAAAAAAGAAATAATAGGCATCATACACAGTGCGATCCTATCTCTCCCGCACATATCGCTAAGCTCGACGCCTGAACAAATTAGATCTTTTTTGAAAACTGCAAATGAGGTACTTGATTCTCGCGAGAAACAATAGATTTTTCTTTGGAGTTTCCTGTTAAAGTACCACTCCACGTAAAATCATTTCTAAGCGACATGTCAAACGTAAGCTCGCTATTGAGATCATACATTTCGACGTTTAAATGATTGATCGGCTGGTATGTCACATCGTTTAGAGATATCCGTAGTAAAAATTGCAACATCACCATAATCGTCTCCAAAAAGCTAAATTCGCTTCTATATATCAGCCGAGTTGTAGCTCTTCCCACTCGCCATCCCAATTAGTGTATTTTACTACCTCTACACCTCGTTGTCGCATGAAATTTTGACAGTGAATACAAGGACGAGCCATCGTCATATCACCGTTCGACTTAAACCTAGCAACATAAATTTTTCTCGGTGCTTTTTTGCCCAATTTTAACAGTAGATCTACCTCGGCATGTCTTTCATGACAAGATCCACGCCACCCTTTATACCATTTTTTATATTTCGAAGTCTGTTTCCAGGAACAAACACCCCTGGTGGTGCTTTTTTTATCCGCCCAAGCGACGACATGAAATGGATGACGATTATTCAGCGCCGCATTGAGCAGTTCATAGTAGAGAGTCGGACACACCCACCTCCTATGTTTTCAATATAATTCGTTTATAAAAAATGAACAACGTTTCAATAAAGATTACTAAAATATCTATCGCCACGATCACACAAAACAGTCGCGACATCCTTTGCACCATTTTTGCGTGCCCATCGTTCTGCGGCGATTAGATTGGCACACGCCGAAAATCCAACGAAAATTCCATTCGTCCCAGCGAAAGTTGTCGAATATAATTGCGCTTCATGCGTTTTCACGAGTATAATATCGTCTACTTTGTTCAAATCGACCAGAAACTTTGAACCATCTCCTATACCTTGGATTCCATGCAATCCCTTTTGTCCACCACTCATCACAGGAGATTCGGCGGGTTCGACGGCTACGAGTTTAACGTCACGCTGTAATGTTTTAAACACGTGCCCGACACCCATTAATGTACCACCCGTACCCGTTCCAGCTACGAAAGCATCGATTTTAACACGCCGTTCACGAAGCTGGTTCCAGAGCTCAGTACCAGTACCATCAATGTGAGCCCTAATATTCCACTCACTATGAAACTGATTACCACTAAACCAACCATTTTTTTTGGCCATTTCATCCCTAAGAGCGATCGCACCGTCAAAATCTCCTTCTCCAACTTCAATTAAATGAGCACCATACGCGCGAAATGCCTTTTTTCTCTCTATACTCATGTTTTTAGGCATAATGAGTACACACTTTATGCGATAGTGAGCGCAAAGCATTGCAAAAGAAATCCCAGCGTTTCCCGAGGTGGCTTCTATGAGTGTTCCGCCTCGAACCAGCTTCCCGGATTTCATAGCTTCTTGCATAATTCTAAACATAGGTCGATCTTTTATAGAACCACTCGGATTCATAAATTCAGCCTTCGCCCAGATATTAATTCCACCCATGTCAAAATTTAACAGGGGCGTATTTCCAATCAAATTAGGTAATGATGTCATGAGAATAAATATTTAATCAAAATTGGAGAAAAATTGTTTTTAAGAGAATTGCGCTCTCTCATCAAAGAAATTATATCGGAAACTACTCCAAGGATACAGGATCTTTCAAGAGAAGAAATAATTGAAGTTCTTAAAGATATATTGGGTCGAGAACCACTCAATACGTACACCGAAAAATTAGCAGGACAGTTTCTGGAAGTCAAAATAGAAGGAGATAAAGTCCTAACAATTTTTAAAGACGCAAAAGAAAAAGGATTTTCGCATGGCTATAAACACGATGCAGGTGGTACGGCCACAGCTCTCAGATCTATTCGACTACCAGAAGAGATGTCAGATCAAATCTATCAATTCGAAGTCATAAAACAAGAAAATAGACCAGACTACATCGACTATATAGTGGGAGATAAATCTCTAGCGATCGAATTCACAGGCCGCATGTCTAAATCACTCGCTCAAAAACTAAACGAACTGCAAACAAGCGTCAAATTCATATCCCAGAGTGACATCATTAGACGTCCAATGAACCTATCGGACGAGACGCGAACGCACGTCCAGAGAGCACTTGACAGCGCTCAGACAACTACAAAGATATCTAGAACTGAAAAAGATTCTATCGAATCTCTAATTTCAAAGGCACTCGTCGAAATTTTCGGGGAATCTCTACTGGGCGGATCACCTGAGGGGATATTCGCTTCGAGCTCTTCAACTTCCTTTAAAATCCCGGAACATAACTACGCCAATATCCAACGACTACAAGCACCTCTGTACGCCGTATTCTCCGAAAAGAGTAAGTACACACCCCAAGAACTAGGGGCTCGATTCGAATCTTTCGTAACAAATCCCCAAGATAGAATGGCGAAGCAAATAAAAGATTATCTCCTAGCCGCTTCTAAAGGATTCGCACCGGGTTTTAGAACTTTTTTTACACCAGAAGAAGCTTCAAAGTTACTCATCGACTTCGAGGAATTAATTTCTGGCGATGTTTCTAAGTCAAAACAAATACTATCACAGCTCAAGAGAAGAATAGGAAATAAACACCTGTGGGTTTCAACTCGATAAACTGGTTGGGCGACATCGACTCGAACGATGAATGACAGAGTCAAAATCTGTAGTGTTACCGATTACACCATCGCCCAATAAAAACTCTTTCATCGCTCATACAGCCCGTCTCTCGACGTTTTCTAACCTAGCTTGTGCTGTAGGCCCCGGTTGCGAGGGCTGCCGTTATCGGCGTTCTGCGCTGAAAGAGTAAATAAATTTTGGAGCGGGCGACGTGATTTGAACACGCGACCGGGAGGTTGGAAACCTCCAGCTCTACCGCTGAGCTACACCCGCATACAAAAATAATATACAAACTAATCGATTATTGTTTAAATAAAAAAAGGAGTGCATTGCACTCCCAATCTTACTCGACCGCAGTATTACTCTGGTACTGCGTCTGTGTCCTCTACTACGACATCCGTATCTTCAACGGCAGCGTCAGAATCTAC
>CAZMUK010000073.1:0-14044 GCA_964569415.1 uncultured Luteolibacter sp.
GGGGTGCGGGGGGTTGCGGGGATTTACTCCGGGGGGGGGGGGGTGGATGCGGTGCGTCATTTGTGCCGGGTGGTGTCGGGCCTCGATTCAATGATGTTGGGGGAGACCGAGATTTTCGGTCAGGTAAAGCAGTCGTATCAGGCCGCCTCCGCGGCGGGTGCTGCGTCCGCCTTGCTTCATCGGGTGTTTCAGAAGGCCTTTGGGATCGGGAAAATGGTCCGCAGCAGCACCTCCATTCAGGAGGGAGCCACCTCGGTGGGCAGTGTGGCGGTGGATTTGGCGGGCAGGATCTTCGGGCACTTGGCCGACAGCGAGGTGATGGTGATCGGGGCCGGCGAGATGAGTCGCAGCACGGCGCAGAGTCTGGTGTCGCGCGGGGCCAGGTCGGTGATCGTCTCCAACCGTTCCTATGACCGTGCCTGTGAGTTGGCCGCCGAGATGGGGGGTGAGGCGGTGCGTTTCGACGATTGGCGGCGGGTGCTTGCGCGGGTGGATGTGGTGATTTCCTCCACCGGGTCGCCGCATCCCATTCTGCATCGGTCCGACATTGAAGCGGTGAGGCGGCTGAGGAAGTACCGGCCCTTGTTCCTGATCGACATTGCGGTGCCGCGGGACATTGATCCGACGGTGGGCGGGATCGACGAAGTATATCTTTATGATATCGATGCGCTCGAGCAGCTCGCCGAAGAAGGCCGGGTGAGGAGGCGGGGGCAGATCGAGGAATGCGAGCGGATCATTGATGCCGAGGTGGCGCGGGCGTTTCCGGTGGATGGCGGGATGCGTCCGATGCGTGAGCTTCGCGGGGGAGGGTGATGCGCAGGAAGGAGGCAGCCGCATCGGCGCGTGCGGGGGCGCAACCGCGGGGCAGCAGTGCGAGGCGGCCGGGCGGGAGTATTCGGCCGTCGGGCAGGAGCAGTCTGCCATCGAGAGTGCAGAGGATGCGGAAGCGCGAGAGGTCGGGTTCCGGTTCGGGTTCCGCCTGATGCAGGGAGTGGATTTCGGTATGGAAGAAGGGGCAGCTTGCCAGCACCGGGCCTTGGCGTGGATCCATCGAAGGTTCCGTATCGTCGAAGCGGATGCTTTCCATCGACTCGCGGGTGTGGAGGGCGCGGGGATTTCCGTCGAGTCCCGGGCGGTTCCAATCGAAGACCCGGTAGGTGGTGTCCGAGTTCTGCTGGATTTCGTGGATCAGGAACCCTTTGCCGATCGCGTGAAGCCGGCCGGAGGGGATCAGCACCGAGTCCCCGGGGCGCGGTTGCACCGCGTGGACGCAGTCGGCGACGGTTCCTGATTCGATCGCCTTGCGGAACGCATTGCGGTCCACGCCGCGTTTCAATCCCATGTGGAGCACTGCGCCCGGATCGCAGTCGGCGATGTACCACATTTCCGTTTTCGGTTCCGCGGCGGGTTGCGGTTTCCCCGGTTCCGGCGGGTGGACTTGGATCGACAGGTCGTCGCAGGCATCGAGGATCTTGATCAGGATCGGAAAGCGTTTGTGGGAATCGTATCCCGTGCCGAAGCATTCCGTACGGCGCTTGGTCCACAAATCGTGGAGGGTGGTTCCGGAGAGCGGGCCTGCATCGACCACCGACTGTTCGGGATCGCGATCGACCAGATCCCACGACTCCCCGTAGGGTGCATCCGGTTTTGGCAGGGTGCGATGGTAGTGTGTCTCGAGGCGTCTGCCGCCCCAGATCCGTTCCATGTAGATCGGTGTGAAGGTCAACGGGTCCACAGGGGGGTTATGGGTGGCGGGAGCCGTCGATGCAATCCTGCGGAATCCGGTCATTGACCCATGCTGCTGTCACGGGGACACTCCGGGTGCCTTCGCATGGAGAAACAAGAAGAGAAAAAGCCTGTGCGGCGGCGGCGCCGGTGGGGGAGGCGTTGTTTTGTCGGCGTGGTGTTGGGCGCGGTGTTCCTGCTGTGGCTGGATGGTCCCGGTTTGCGTTGGCTGGGTCCGCGCGTGGCCGCATGGTATTTCGGCGGCAAGGGTCTGCGTGCGTCTGTCGAGGTGGGGGGGCGATTCAGCCGGGGGATGGTGCTGAAGGATCTGGAGATTGCGGGTGGTGCGGGTTTGGAGTCCCTGCGGGTGGGGGAAATCAGGCCGCGGTACCGGCCGTGGCGTTTGTTGCAGGGGAGGCTTGAGGGGTTGGAGGCAAGGGATGTGGATCTCCGGATCCGGAGCGGTGCCGTGCGGAGCAAGGAGGGCGTGGGAAAGATCGATCTCGCTTCGTTGCCGGGGAACTTGCGTGTCATGCGGGAGCGCTTGTTGCCGATGGAGATTGGTGTGCGGAACATTTCTGTTCGGTGGACGGAGGGCGAAGGACTTCTGTGTGAGGCAGGGTCGGGTGCGATCCTGCATCAAGCGGGCAGCGATGTGTGGGAGCTTTCGCTGGGTGCGGTGAGGGATGGTCGGGGGCGGGTGTGGCCGGCGCAGCGGACCCCGTTGCGGTGGGGTGCCGAGGCCATCGAGGTGGAGGCCCTTGATCCCTTGCCCGGCGTGGGGCTGCGCGGGCTTCTCGTGTCCCTTCCGGTCGGTGGCGCGGCGTCCTTGCGTTCCTCGTTGTTGGCGGCAGGCGGTGTGTTTTTGGTCGAAAGTGGTTATGATTTCTCTTCGTTGCGGGTCTCGCTGCAGGAAGGTTCGCCGCGGATTGGGGATCTTCTTTCCCTGTTCGGGCTGCGTGACGAGGCGCGTGGGTCGCTCGTTTCGTTTTCGCTTGATGCGGATCGTCTTGGCTCCGGTGTCGAGGGCGTATTGGCTGAGGCGCGGATCGCGGTGGAGGGCTTTGCGCGCGGCGGATGGGAGGCGGAGTCTTTGAGTGCCGACATCGGGTGGTCGGCAGGGCGCTTCACTCTTGCCTCCGCGGGCAGGGCCTATGGCACTTCATTTTCCCTTCGCGGCGGCATGGATGCGGCAATCCGCAACGGGCGTCTGGAACCAGGTGACTGGCAGGGGGAGTATCAGGTGGAGGATCCGGCGGCGCTGCATCGTGCGATCGCGCCGCGGATGTCGTGGATGGATGGCACGCGGTCGTTTCCGGATTCCCGTTTGAACGGTGAGTTCCGCGGTGGATTTGCCGATGCTGCCTTGCGGCGCGTCGAGATCGACGGGCGGTTTCAAGTCGCCGAGGTGGCGGAGGCCAAGCCTGCCCTTCTGAGGGTCGTATGGAGTCCGGGGGATGATTGGGCATTCGACTTCGCTTGCGAGGGGGTGGAGCTTGCGGGTGGCGTGCGCGCGCGTTCGGGCGCGTATCGCGGCAAGGTTTCGTTTCGCGAGTGGCGGAGTGAAGGCACGGCACCATGGTTTGCCCCGTTCCGGATTTCGGTGCCGCGGGGACTCCTGGTGAGTGGCCAGTGGAGTGGTGATGGCGAGCCTGCCCTGTCGCGGCATCGCGGGGCATTTGATGCGAAGCGTCTTTTGTGGAACCGGGACAAGGCCGCCCCCGTGTTGATCGTGGGAAACGGTGTGTATGATTGGCCCTCGGGTTTCTCGGCGCGCGGTTTGCGGGCGGAGGCGGGTGGGCAGCGGATCACTACCGATGTCGCTTTGGACGGTGGGATCCTTCGTCTTGCGAAATTGCGATGGGAAGAGGGTGGCCGCGCCCTTGCGTCCGGTTCCGCCGAGTTGCCATTTCCCGCCGACCCGTCGCGCTGGCGCGAGGAGCTTGCGGAGGCGGACCGGCCCGTGCGAGTGGACCTTGTCTCGCAGCGGCTTTCATTCGGGCGCCTGGCCGAGTGGTTCCCGGCGTTTGCCGACTACGATCCGAAGGGAGAGTTGCGGGTCGAGGCCGCTGTGGGCGGGACCATGCGCGCGCCGGTGGTTGATTGCAGGGTGGAGGCCACCGCGTGCCGTCCTATCAAGCCCGCGGGCTCTCCGGCGGGGGATTTGCTGCTGAGGCTTCGTGGTGAAAAAGGAATTCTTTCGGTGCAGGGAGATTTGCGGACTCCCGGGTACCCGGTTGCCGTGCTGAGCGGATCGATGCCTTTTCGTCCGGATCGCTGGATCGGCAACCCCGCCGCCTGGATGCGGGAGCCCGTGCAGGGGCGGGTGGAAATCCCTCGTTTTGATATCGGCCGCTTCCAGTCCATGATTCCCGGGGCTTCCGGCCTCAAGGGGCGACTCTCGGGTGGTTTGCGCGTTTCCGGCTGGCTCGGGGCGCCGGTGGTCGATGGTCGGCTCGAGTTGTCCGGCGGCGGGATATCCTTCCCGCGGTCGGGAGTGCCTGCGATCGGCGATGTGGGTGGCGTGGTGGAGTTCACGCGCGAGCGCGTGCAGTTGCGCGGGTTGCGCGCGGCCTCCGCCGGCGGCGTGCTTGAAGCATCCGGTTCGCTCGACATTCGCGAGGGAGCGGTACGGAACATCGACCTCCGGATCAAGGGGCGGCATCTGCCCTTGCTTCGCGATGAATCGTGGATCGTGCGTGCGCATGCCGATTTGCGGGTCAACGGCCCGTGGGACAGGGCCCTTGTCGGCGGCGAGGTGGCCGTGGTGGACAGTCTGTTTCACCGCGACATCGAATTGTTGCCGATCGGGGTGCCGTTGCCCGCGCCCACCGCTGGCGCGTTGCCGCGCTTGGATGCTTCGCCGCGCACGCTTTTGTCCCTTCCCGCACCGTTCGCCACTTGGCCGTTGTCCGTGCGCGTGCGGTCCGCGAATCCGTTTTTGGTCCGGGGAAACTTCGCCACCGGCCGCGCGGTGGCCGACATGAGGATCGGCGGGGTGCTTGCGCGTCCCGAGCCGAGCGGGGAAATCAGCGTAAGTGATTTCGAGGCCGCCCTGCCCTTCAGCAAGCTGCAGGTCAAACGCGGCCGACTGCTCTTTGATCCCGCGCACGGGTTCGATCCCGTGTTGGAGATCCGCGGCAGTTCAGAGCCGCGTCCCTACCGGGTGAGCATGAATGTGTACGGGCGCGCCTCCGATCCTCGACTCGTGCTCAGTTCCAGTCCGCCTTTGCCGGAAAACGAGATCATGATACTTCTTGCCAGCGGAGCCACCACCACCGGTCTTGAGGATCCGCAGGCCGCCTCCTCGCGGGCTTTGCAATTGCTTGCCGAGGAGCTTCGGCGGGGTCGCTTCGGGGCCACGCGGAGCCTGCGTCCTTTGCTGGGTCTTGCCGATCGGGTTGACTTCGCGGTGGCGGAGCCCGACCCCTACACGAGTGAGTCCTATTCCACCGCCACGCTGGAGATCACCGACCGCTGGTATCTGTCTGCCGGGATGGGAGCCGAGGGGGAGACGCGTGCGTTCGCGGTGTGGAGGATCCAGTTCCGATGAGGCGGGTGGTGGTCATGCTATTGTGTTTGTTCGTTTCCCTGCGGGTTTCGGAGGCTGCCACGCGCGTGTTCATCGAGGGCGGGGGGCTTCGTTCGCGGGACGAATTGTTGCAGATGTTGGGTGGGCGGCTGGATCATGTGCGTGCCTCTCCGCCTTCGGCCGCTTTGGCGGATGATGCCGCGTGGATGATGAGGCTTGCCCTGAGGCGCGACGGGTTTGCGGATGCAAATGTCGGGTGGCGCATCGGAGGTCCCGACACTCTTGTTTTGGAGGTCGAGCAGGGCAGGCGTCTTTCGCTCGGCAAGGTGCGGGTCGAGGGTCCGCGGCCGGATGACGCCGCCCGGTTGGCGCGGTTGTATGCGAGGCCGGCCGAGCGCGATCGTCTGTTGTTTCTCGGGCCGCCGCCGTTCCGCGAGACCGATGTCGAGCTTGGCTTGGCCGACATCGTCCAGGATCTCAATGCGCGCGGGCATTGGGATGCTGCGGCGGAGGTTGTTTCGCGCGAGGTTGAGGAAAAAAGCGGCCTGGTGCACACCGTCATCCGGGTGCGGGAGGGGGCTCGCTTTGTGATCGGCACTGCCGGGATCGAATGCACGGACGCGGCTGTGTCCGCGATGGTTGCCGATGAGGTGCAGCGGTATCGCGGCCTTCCGGCCACCACGCGTCAACTCAACGCGATGAGGCTTGCCGCGGAAAAGGTTTTGTTGCGCAACGGCTATGCGGGGTCGGTCGTGCACATGGCGCGTGGCGGCGGTGAAGGGATCTTCGTGCCCGCGTTCCGGATCGATCCCGGCCGGAGGGTGCGCCTGCGGTCCTTGCGGATCGATGGATTGGAGCAAACCCGTCCGGAGCGCATCACCGCGCGGCTTGGGGATTTGGAGGGGGATTGGTATGATCAGGCCACCCTCAACGACCGCATTCGCGGCTTTCTCGCCACCGGGGCCTTTTCCTCCGCGCGGCTCGACACGCGGGATGTCGCGGGCGGCATGGTGGACGCTACCCTGCATTTCGAGGAGGCCAAGGCGCGTGAGATCGGTCTTGCGGTCGGGTACGGCACCTATCAAGGGCCGATCGGCAGGTTGAATTACACCGACCGGAATTGCGGCGGCGAATTGTTGGGATTGAACGCCGGCTTCGAGATGAGTGCGCGCGGATTGCTGGGGGATGTGCGTGTTTCCGATCCTTGGGTTCTCGGTTCCGATGTGGCGGCCTCGTTGCGCGGCTATGCCTTGATCTACAACCGGGACGGATACGACAGCTACGACACGGGTGTGGAGGGCACGGCGCTTTGGCGGTATGGCGATCGTTTCTCGATGGAGCTCCTCTTGGGGAGTTCCGTGGTCAATACGCATGGCGACGGGTTGCCGTCCTCCGAGTTGGGCGAGACCTTGTATACCCGGCCGCGTGCGCGGCTCACACCGGCACTTGAGTTTCGTGACAATCCCGTGTTGCCGCGCAACGGATGGCATGCGGCGCTTCCTATCGAGGTCGGGTCCGCGGTGGGCGGGGTATCGTCGAGTTATCTCAGCGGCGGGGCGTCCGTCGGGTGGATTCGCGAGTTGGGCAGCCGCTACCAGATCGGTGCCGGAGGCGAGTTCGGGATGCTGGTGCCGGATGTCGACGGGGCGGATGTTCCGATCGATCTTCGATTGTTCAACGGGGGGTCGCGCAGTGTGCGGAGTTTTCCGGAGCGGGAGTTGGGTCCGTTGGTCAACGGCCATCCGGTGGGGGGCGAGGCGATGTGGAATGCAAACCTTGAATTGATCCGGGACATGGGCGGACCTTTGCGCGCCGTGTGGTTTGTCGATGCCGGTTCGCTTGCGAGAAACCACGAGGAAATCGGGTCGGCCGAGGTTGAGTGGGCCAGCGGCCTCGGGTTGAGGCTGGACCTGCCGATCGGACCGGTCCGTCTCGAGTACGGATACAACCTCACCCGCGGGCGGGACGAACCGGCGGGCACCCTGCATTTCGCGATCGGGCACGCCTTCTGAAGTGCCGGTTCACTTTCGCCGCGAGCGGTGTTTCTGGAACATCGCCAGGGTGCGGTCGCGCTCCGCTTTGTGATCGACGCAGGGCAGCGGGTATCCGGCGGCGATGGATTTGCCGTCGCGGGGCGGGTTGAGGAACAAGGCGGGATCGGCATCCGCCAGTTCCGGGATCCAGCGGCGGATGTAGGTTCCCTGCGGGTCGTAGCGGGCGGTTTGCGACCACGGGTTCTGGATGCGGAAATATGGTGCGGCGTCCGCTCCGGTGCCTGCCGACCATTGCCAGCCGCCGTTGTTTGAGGCGATTTCCCCATCCACGAGGTGTTGCATGAAGAACGATTCGCCGATGCGCCAATCGGCATGCAGGTCCTTGGTGAGGAACATGGCGGTGATCATCCGCACGCGGTTGTGCATGTGCCCGGTTGCGAGCAGTTCGCGCATTCCGGCGTCGACGATCGGAAAGCCCGTGCGGCCTTGTTTCCATGCTTCCACGCCGGGTCCCGCGTCGTGCCACGCCAGTCCGCGCCAGTCCGGGTTGAATTCCCATTGCAGTACTTCCGGAAAGAAGCGGAGGATGGCGAAGTAGAATTCCCTCCACGCCAGTTCCTTGATGAAGATGTCGAATCCCGTGCGTTGTCGCGAGGGGACGCTTGCGCTCGCGGCCATTGTTTCCGCGTAGACCGTGCGGATCGAGATCAAGCCGTGGCGCAGATCCTGGGAAAGGCGCGAGGTGCCGTCGGCCGCCGGGGAATCCCGATGTGTCGCGTAGCCGGGGATTTTTTCCGCGATGGCCCGTTTCAGCCGTTTTCGCGCGGCTTTTTCTCCAGGTTCCGGAAGACGGGCGTCCGGTACGCTCAGTCCCCAGTGCGCGACGGTGGGCAGGGGCAGCGAGCGGATGCCCGCGGGTGTGCGCAGGTCTCCCGGTTTGCCCGCGGGTTTTCGTTTCGCGAGCGGCAGCCAGCAGCGGCTGAACGGAGTGTAGACCCGGTAGGGCTGCCCGGTCTTGGTGAGCACATCCTCCGGGGTATGAAGCGAAACATCGTGATGTGCGTGGCATGTCGCTCCATGTTTCGCGCAGAGTGCGGCGAGTTTTTGTTCCGCGTTGTTTCCGTGCGGGTCCGGGTCCGCGTTGAAGTGCACGGCGACCGCTTTGGTCTCTGCGATCAGTTTCGCCACTTGTTCCGGGCCGTCGCCTTCGCGGATCACGAGGGAGCCACCGATTGTTTCCAGGTTGCGCGCCAGTGACTCGAGGCAACCGCAGAGAAAATGCTGGCGCTTCGGGCCGGTCCAGTCGTGTTCCCGTTTCCAGGAACTGACGACATACACCGGGATCACCGGATGGCCGCCGGCGCCTGCGGCCAGCAGGGCGGTATTGTCGGTGATGCGGAGATCACGCCGAAACCAGTGGATCACCGGACGGGTCTCGCTGCCGGGCATGGCTGATGGGATCGGAGTGCCTCCCGCGCGGCAAGGAAAACCTCTTGCGGGCTCACACCGCGTCCGCGAGGACCTTCTCGACCTTGCGGATCGTCTGAGGGCTCAGTTTGCCGTTGACCCGGGTCGCCTCCGAAAGGATGCGGCGGACAAGGGTGAGGGTCCGGTCGGCCGCCGCGAGGGATTTCCGCGGGCTGCCGAATTTTTTGTCGGGGAAGTACCGGGTGAAGGTTTTCCCCGCGCGGCTGATGCAAAGTCGCCAGCCTTCGAACGCCGCGCTGTCATAATCGAAGCGGGTCAGGTTCTTTCTCGACTTCATGGAGTTTCATGGGTTTGGGGGACTACCCGTCAGAATGTCGTCGATTTGCCCCGGAATCCAGTCAAATCGGCCCGGCGGGGACGATTTCGGGCTTTGTCGGTTGTTTTTGACGAAAAAATCCTTTGCAAGCTGCGGGAAGGCGGACTTTATTCGCCGCCCGCGGGCAGCATCCAAGAGCCAGCCGTAGGTCCTCCATCCGCTTCGGCGGAACGCCCGCAGGAGGGAAACCCGGCCACCACAGATACCATGTCCTCCGTAAAACTCGCTCGTTTCGAGCTCCCCAACCGTCTGGTCCGCAACGACGAGACCGCCACCGCCACCTATTCCAGTTTCACGGCCGAGCCATTCGAGCGAGGCCATGGACACACGATCGGCAACTCCCTGCGCCGGGTGCTGCTTTCCTCGCTGGAAGGTGCCTCCATCACCTCCGTGCGGATCGCCGGAGTGCAGCATGAATTCTCCAGCCTGCCGGGTGTGGTCGAGGATGTGACCGACATCGTGCTCAACCTCAAGAAAGTGCGCTTCCTGCATCACGACAAGGAGCCTCGGATCCTCAGCATCAAGGTCGAAAAGGAAGGCGTGGTGACCGCCGGCGACATCCAAGGCGACAATGTGTACGAGGTGGTCAACAAGGACCAGGTGATCTGCACGCTCGACCGCAAGGTCAAGTTCGACTGCGAGTTCGAGGTGCGCGTAAGCCGCGGCTTCGCGACAGGCGACGAAAACAAGCGCAAGGACCAGCCCATCGGTGTGATCGCGATCGACTCGATCTTCTCGCCGGTGACGCGGGTCAAGTACTCGGTGGAAAACACCCGGGTGGGTCAGATGACCGACTACGACAAGCTTGTGCTCGACATCTGGACCGACGGCCGGATTTCGCCGCAGGACGCTCTTCTCCAGGCATCGGCGATTCTGCGCCGGCACTTGGATGTGTTCGTCAATTATGACGAGCATGCCGTCGATTTCGAAGAGGCCCCCGCCGAGGCCAGCGAGGAAAACGCGCAGCTCAAGAAGCTTCTCAACATGTCGGTCAACGAGATCGAGCTTTCGGTCCGCGCCGCCAACTGCCTCAACAACGCCAACATCACCACGGTGGGCCAGTTGGCGATGAAGTCCGAGGCGGAGATGCTCAAGTACCGCAACTTCGGCAAGAAGTCGCTCAACGAAATCAAGGACAAGCTCGTCGAGCTCGGCCTCGGCCTCGGCATGTCCTTCGATCCCTCGCTGCTGACCGGTGCGCCGGCCGCTTCCCGCGGTCCGCGTCTGGGAGCCGAGGACGAGGCGCCGGTGGGTCTGGCCGATCTCATCGCGCAGAACATCGAGGAATGACGCCCCCAAACGGAAAGGACATCTCAGGATGAGACATCGCAGCAAGACTTCCAAACTCAAGCGCAACGCCTCGCACCGCAAGGCCTTGCTCTCCAACCTGGCGTGCAGCCTCATTGAGCACGGCCGGATCAAGACCACGCTGGGCAAGGCCAAGGCCTTGCGCCCGGTGGCGGAGAAGCTGGTGACGCTCGCCAAGCGCGACGACCTTCACTCCCGCCGTCTGGCCATTTCCTATCTTCACCAGAAGGATGTGGTCAAAAAGCTCTTCGCCGAGGTGGCTCCCGCCTCGAAGGAGCGTCAGGGCGGCTACTGCCGGATCACCAAGCTCGGCCCGCGTTCCAGCGATGCCGCGCCGATGGCCTACATCGAGTGGGTCGACCGCGTGGTGAAGTCCGGTAGCACCGAGGAGGAGACCGAGGCGGTCGCCGCCGAGTGACCTGGGGTCGGGGTTCCGGCGGACGCGGGATCGGGTGGCGCGGGTAGCGTGCCGTGTTTTCGTCGCGCCCTAGGGCTGCGGATTTCTTTCCCGATTTTTCCGTGGCCGGGTGCCTCGGTTTCCGGTCAGGCTGCGCCCGATGAGTGATTCCATTTCCTCCCTCACGGCCCGTATCCAGGCTTTTGTCGCCGCGCGGGATTGGCATCAGTTTCACAATCCCAAGGATCTCTCGGTGGCGATTGCCGCCGAGGCGGGGGAGTTGATGCAGCATTTCGTCTGGCAGCAGGAGGGTCAGATTGCCGCGAGGGTGCGGGACTGCCGTGCCGAGATTGCTTCCGAGATTGCCGATGTGGCGATCCTGCTTTTCGAGCTTGCCGACAATCTCGGACTGGATCTTGGCGAGGAAATGGAGCGCAAGATCGGGCACAACGAGCGGAGGTATCCGGTCGAGGCCTCGCGGGGGAATAACCTCAAGTACAACGAGCTAGCGGGAGGCGGGGTGGGGGAGGCTGGGGCATGACTTGCGGTGGCGGGGCTTGACCTGCGACCGGATCGCGGGATGGTGGTGCGGTGGATCGCGATTGGGAGGCATGGTATCGGCGGGGGGAGATTCCTTGGGACAAGGGGTTTGCGGCGCCTCCGCTCGCCGAGTTGGTGGAGGAAACGGGAGTGGGTCTCTTCGCCGGCGGACCGGTGTTGGTGCCCGGTTGCGGGTATGGGCATGATGTGCGGTTCCTCGCGTCGCTCGGGATTGAGGCGCTCGGTCTCGATCTGGCGGAGAGTGCGGTCGCGGGTGCGCGGGGGATCGGTGATGGGCCGGGATGCGCGTTCGAGTTGGGCGATTTTCTTTCCGGCGAGTGGCGGGGGGGCAGGCAGTGGCCGGCCTTGTGGGAGCACACCTGCTTTTGCGCACTGGACCCCGCACGGCGTGATTCCTACGCTATGGCCGCCGGGGAGGCGGTTCTCCCGGGCGGCGTGCTGGCGGGAGTCTTTTATTTGCGGCCTTGGGATTCCGGCGAGGAGGCTGAAGGGCCGCCGTTCGGGGCCGATATTGACGGGATTGCGGGACACCTGCGGCCGTGGTTCGATCTGGAAAAGGGATGGGTGCCGCGCATTGCGTATCCGGGGCGCGAGGGGCGCGAGTGGATCGGGATTTTCCGTCGGCGCGCAGAGCCGCCGGTTGCCGGGGGCGGGAAGATCGGTTAGTGTGGCCCGTCGTCGATGAATCCCGTTTTCTGGTTTTCCTGCGCTGCGTTGTTTGCCCTTTCCTTTTCCGGACTGTGGGCAGGCCATGCTGTCAATGACAAGAAGGTCCCGGAGAACCGCGAGGATCTCGAATCCCTCCAGTCCGCGTTGCGTGCGGCCCTGCCGCAGGCGATGGAGGCGACGGTGTGCATCGAGGGCGAGGATGGGTCCGGCACCGGAGTGATTGTGTCCCCGGAGGGCTTGATCCTCACTGCGGCGCATGTGACCGGCGGGGTGGGGCGGGAACTCACGGTGCTGCTCAAGGACGGGAGGAAGGTGGATGCGCGCAGTCTCGGGCTCACAGCGGACACCGATGCGGCGATGGTGATGATTCTCGAGAAAGGCCCTTGGCCGCATGTGCGCTTGGGGGGTGGTACCAAGTCCCAAAGCGGCGGGATTTTCGGAGACGGGTCGCTCGTCGAATGGTTTTTCCCGCCGGAGAAGCATGTAAAGGTCGGCAACTGGGTGTTCTCGCTCGGCCATTCCGGCGGCTTTGACAAAGAGCGGGGCATGGTGGCGCGTCTCGGACGGATTGTACGGGTGTCCGACAGTGCCTGGGAATCCGACTGCATTCTCATCGGCGGCGATTCGGGCGGGCCCTTGTTTGATCTCGATGGCGACCTGATCGGCATCCATTCGCGGGTAGGAGATCAGTTGGGGCAAAACATCCATGTTCCGCTTGCCGAGTTCCGGGAGCATTGGGGTGGGCTGCGCGCCTCCCGTTTCCTCAACGAGGGGCCCTTCGCAAGCGCTCCACCGAAGGGCAGTGGTTTTCTGGGGATCCTCACCGAGGCCGCCGAGGGCGGGTTGCTCATTACCAAGCTGGCGGAGGAGGCCCCGGTGGAGGAGGTCGGCATCAAGACCGGGGATCTGCTTTTGCGCATCAACGGCCGTCGGCTTGCATCGCCCGCGGACCTTCGCAAGGAGCTCTCCGCGCGGCGTTCCGGCGAGGTGGTGCTCCTCGAGTGGCGGAGCGGCGAGGTCGAACAAAAAAAGGAGCTCAATCTCGGTGAACGCTGAACGCTTTCTTTGTGCATTCCTCGGTGCCGTTTCGCTTGCTGCGGCCACGGAGCCGCTGGAGCTTTCCCGGCGCACTGCCGGAGGGGAGGTGACCGCGGTATTCGAACCCCAGCGCAAGGTGCTGCAGTCCTCCAGTGCCGTGATCCGCGCCAAGGGCCAGGAGCTTGCCTACGGGGTGGTGGTGTCCGCGGACGGTCACATCCTCACCAAGGCGAGCGAGATCGACGGGGTGGGCGAACTGGATGTGTTGGTCGATCGCGCCAAGCACGGGCCGGCGCGTGTTTTGGGGGTGGACGAGCGTTGGGATGTGGCCTTGCTCAAGGTGGAGGCGGCGGGCCTCGTGCCTGTGGTGTTTGCCCCCGGCGGGAAAATGGAGCGCGGCACCTGGGTGGTGGCCAACGGCGCCACCAGTCGGCTCTCTCGCCGCGCGTTGGGCGGGATCATTAGCGCCGATGCGCGCGAGGTGTCCGCATCGGGAGGAGCCGCGCTCGGGGTGGTGTTGGTGAATGAGTCCTCCCGGCTTGAGATCGCGGATGTTCCCAAGGAGGGAGGAGCCGCCGAGGCCGGTCTCCGCAAGGGGGATGTGATCGTTGCGGTGGAGGGTATCCGCGTTCGGAACCTGCCGTCGCTCGCCAAATCGATCCGGGACCGGAAGGCCGGCACGGTGGTCAAGGTCACCGTGAAGCGCCGCAAGGAGAGCATCGTCTTCAAGGTGCGGCTTTCCCCCAAGGCCGAGGTGTTCGACTTCGGGAAATCGCGCAACGATCAGATGAGCGGCGATACCTCGCGGCGGCGCAGTGGATTTCCGATGGTGATCCAGCACGACATCCTCGGCAACAGCCAGAGTATGGGAGGGCCTTTGCTCGACCTGGAGGGCCGCTGTGTGGGAATGAACATCGCGCGGGCCAACCGTGCCGAGACCTTTGCCATCCCGGTGGATCAATTGCGCGGCGTTCTGGAGGGCCTGATGGCGAAGGCCGGGAACGACTGACACCGGG
>CAZMUK010000074.1:0-13987 GCA_964569415.1 uncultured Luteolibacter sp.
ATGACCATCGTCGGCGGCCTGCTGGTGGGGCTTTCGGTGAAGGCCGCGGTGGAGTTTTCCTTCCTGCTCGGCGTGCTCACGCTCACGGCCGCCACGGTCAAGAAGGCCCTGTGGGGCATCGACGGCATCGGCGCGGCCTACGAATCGTGGTTCGGCGGCGCGCGGCTGATGTGGGATCACTACGGGGCGCTGCCACTGCTCGCCGGACTGGCCGCGGCCACGGTTTCCGCGGCAATCGCGGTGAAATGGCTGGTGGCTTTCCTCGAGAAAAACGGGCTTGCTTGGTTCGGCTGGTATCGCATCGCCATCGGCTGCGTCACGGGCGCGCTCGTGCTGGCCGGTGTCTTTCCCGGATAGCTTTCGCGGATCAGCAGAGCCGCACCATGTCCTTGAGGAACTGGCCCCAGAGGAACACCAGTCCGCGCTTGGAGTAGCGCAGGCGCCCCTCGCCATCGAGCCGGATGATGCCGAGCCGCAGGTTGTGCTCCATCTGCGCGCGCGTGTCGCGCTCGATGCCCCGCTCAAGCTCGTCGGGATCGGGGACGCGCAGGCTCGCGGTGGTGACTCCGTTGCGCGCGAGGAAGGAACGGTGGTCGGCAAGGATGCGGTGGAAACATTTCCGGCAGCAGGATACATGGTTCCAGCGCGAGCCGGGCGGATGCAGCAGGGTGGGGGAAAACGGATAGTTGGTGGTGCGCCAGACGGTGCCGGATTCATCCTCTGAGGTGATGACGACAAAGGCGAAGGCCACATCGCCCTGCTCGCAGAGATAGACGGCCGCCACCGCGCGCTCCTCGGGGTTCCAATGCAGGCGGATGAACTGCCGCACGCCCGCCCAGTCCCACCCGCAATCGGACACATGCTCGAAGCCGGCCTCTTCCATGCCCGCGCCGGATTCCTCCGCGTTCGGGAACAGGGACGGATCCGGGGAACGGCGCGGCGCGAGCCGGTTCTCGGCGGGCAATCGCAGGCGGCGGATGCGGGTGAGCAATTCCACCCACGGAAGAAGCGCCCAGGCCGCCACGCCACTCATCCCGGCCAAGGCACTCCGGGTGGGCAGGTAGAGGGCGAGAAAACTCGCCGCAAGCAGGACGAGCGCCCCCAGCTTGCGCACGGGAGCCGCGCGCACGGAACGTAGGGCCGTGGCGAGCATGACCAGTCCGGCAACAGTCAGAAACACCTTCATGTGGAAACCGGATGCATCAGCGGGTGAAAACCATGAAAACGAGTCCCACGCATCGGGCGCGGACGCAAGCGCTTGTTTCACCGGGCACCCGGGGTTTTGGCACTTGGAATCGGGAGGTTCCCGGTTATCCCTTGACAGGTGGAGGCGATCCGGATCCGCGGGGCGAGACAGCACAACCTGAGGAACCTCTCGGTGGAGGTTCCCAAGGGACGATTGGTGGTGATCACCGGGCCGAGCGGATCGGGCAAGTCGTCCCTCGCGTTCCACACTCTGTTTGCAGAAGGACAGCGCCGCTATGTCGAGTCGCTGTCGGTCTACGCGCGGCAGTTTCTCGACCAACTTGAAAAACCGGAGGTGGACGCGATCGAAGGCCTGAGCCCGGCGATTGCCATCGAGCAAAGAACGGGCGGCCTCAATCCGCGCTCGACGGTGGCGACCGCGACGGAGCTCTACGACTACCTGCGGGTGCTGTGGGCCGCTGCCGGAGTGCCGCACGATCCGGCCACCGGCGAACGCCTCTCCCGGATGGGCGCGGCGGAAATCGTCGGATGCCTCGCCGACCTCGGGGAAGGTGCCAAGGTGGTGCTGCTCGCACCGATCGCACAAGACGAACTGGCCCAACCACAACGCCTCGCGCAGGACCTGCAGCGCCAGGGGTTCCTGCGCCTGCGCATCGACGGGACGATCCGCGAACTCGAGGAGGCTCTCCATGCGTGGCCGGAGTCGCCGCAACGCGTGGAGGTGGTGGTCGACCGCTTCACGGTGAGGTCCGGCATGGATTCACGCATCGCCGATTCGGTGGAGACCGCGCTGCGGATCTGCGGCACAGAGGCACTGGCGGCGGTTTGCCGTCCCGGCGCGGAGGAATGGAGCGACCTCTCCTTCCAAACCTCGTGGCGCAATCCGCGCACCGGGTTCATGATCGGCGCGCTCAGCCCGAAACACTTTTCCTTCAATTCCCACCTCGGCGCCTGCACCGGCTGCGGAGGACTGGGCAGCGAAGAGTTCTCGGACCCGGATTTGTGGATCCGCGATCCATCGCTGCCGCTGCTCAAGGGCGGCCTGCGCGGTTGGTGGCCGGAGAAGTCCTCCCGCCAATCGAAGTTCCGTAGCGATACGGCGGCCCAGCTGCGAATGCGCGGACTGGGCGAAGATGCGACCGCCGCGGATCTGGATGAGGAGGCGATGCGTCTCTTGTTCGAGGGAGGCGAGGTGCCCACCGGTTGGACCGCCGGGGTGGAGCGCACCCCGCAGACAAGACACTTCGAGGGCCTCGCAAGCGAAGCACTGCGCCTGCTCCGCGAAACGAAAAACGGACCCCTGCGCGCCCGACTCTCCCGCTTGATGGCCCACCGGCCCTGCCGCACCTGCAGTGGCGGCCGGCTCAAGGCGGAGTCGCTCGCCGTGCGGGTGCCGGGGGCCGACGGTTTCTGGCTCGGCATCCGCGAGTTCTGCGCAATGGGCGTCGGCGAAGCCTCTGAATGGATCAACACTCTCGCGCCCCAATCACGCTTCGGGGACTCGGAGGTCTTGCAACGCCTCGTAAACGATATCGGTACCCGGCTTTCCTTTCTCCGCGAAGTGGGGCTCGACTACCTCGCGCTCGACCGCCCCAGCGGCACACTCTCGGGTGGAGAGGCCCAGCGGATCCGCCTCGCCAGTCAACTGGGAGCCGGCCTCTCGGGCGTGATCTATGTACTCGACGAACCGAGCATCGGACTGCACCCGGCCGATACCGGGCGCCTGATCGGAGCGCTGCAACGCCTGCGCGATCTGGGAAACACGGTGGTGGTGGTGGAACACGATGAAATGGTGATCCGCGCCGCCGATCATGTGATCGATATGGGCCCCGGCGCCGGCAGCGAAGGCGGATCGATCGTCGGGGAAGGACCGCCCGCCTCTCTGGACTCACCCACCGGCGCGTGGTTGCGCACAGCGCGGCACGCCAAAGCTCCAAGCCGCCCGGCCGCGATCGATACCGGTGAACATCTCGTGATCCGCGGCGCTCGCGCCCACAACCTGCGGAACATCGATGTGACCATCCCGCTCGGCCGCATCGTCTGCATCGCGGGACCCAGCGGCAGCGGGAAGTCGACCCTCGCCGACGACATCCTGCGCCGGGCCCTCGCCCGGCATTTTCACGGAACAGGCGAAACCCCGGGAACCCACGACCGCATCGAGGGCCTCGCCCACATCGGAAAACTGGTCGTGGCCGACCAATCCCCGATCGGCCGCAGCCCGCGCTCGAACCCGGCGACCTTCACCGGACTGTTCGATGAAATCCGCTCGCTCTACGCGCGGCTGCCGCTTTCCCGGCAACGCGGCTACGCACCCGGCCGCTTTTCCTTCAATGCCGGCGGCGGACGCTGCGACCGCTGCGAGGGCAACGGCAGACTGCGCATCGAAATGCACTTCCTGCCAGACGCGTGGATTCCCTGCCCCTCCTGCGGCGGTGCCCGCTTCAACCGCGAAACCCTCGAGGTATCTTTCAAGGGACGATCCATCGCCGAGGCGCTCGACCTCCAAGTGGCCGAGGCCATCGGGATCTTCGGAGCCGTCCCGAAAATCCGCCGCATGCTCTCCACCCTCGACGAACTAGGCCTCGGATACCTGAAACTGGGCCAAGCGGCCAACACGCTCTCCGGAGGTGAAGCCCAACGGCTCAAACTCGCCGTCGAACTGGCACGCCCCTCCGCACCGCACACACTCTACCTCTTCGACGAACCAACCACCGGTCTGCATTTCGGCGATGTGGAACGCCTGCTCGCTGCCCTCGCGCGACTCCGCGATGCAGGCCACTCGGTGCTGGTGGTGGAACATCACCCGGATGTGATCGAAGCAGCCGACTGGGTGATCGAACTCGGCCCCGGCGGCGGCACCCGCGGCGGCTCTCTTGTCGCACAAGGCCCGCCGCCTTCCCTCGCCGCGAACCCGCAATCCCCCACCGGCCGCGCGCTGGGAGAACGATGGCGCACACCCGCCCCTCGCTGAACATCACCACAAGCTTCACGATCCATCGAACCTCGAATCGGCGGACAGGAATGCGCACCGTTCCCGCAAGCAATTCTGCGTTGATCCAATCAAAGGGAAAACCAGCGCCGCAAAAGATCATCGAGGACCTGCCGGTCCGCATCACTGATCCGTCCCACGCATTTTCTCACCAGTCGGTCCCCGACGGTGCAGACTTGGCCCTTGATGCCGCTGGGAACATTGAGGCCAGCTTGCTGCCAGAAAACAAGGGTGATATCCGAGTTCTCCAATCGGGAAGTCACAGGAACGACAAAAAGGTCACCCGGCCACGGACCATGACCCACCACAATCGCGGGCCGGACCTTCGAGCTGCTCAAATCCGTGAACGGGATCGGCAGCAAGACCACTTTATTGCGTGAGAAGGACATTATAGATGTCGTCCGCCTCGTTGTCCCAAACGCGGGTGAGAATCCGCTGGTTCTGTTCAAGCCACTCGGCACGCTCCCCGTCGCTCAAGTCGGGCTCCACGGAAATCCGGACCACGGCATGTTCATCCAGATCCAACGGATCCAACAAACGGAGTGTCCCCGCCTCGTAAACGGCTCGTACCGGAGTCGTCATGTCCCCAAAGTACCATGCCCACGCTCCGGATCAACCGGTTTCCCGCGGCGGCACCCGCGGCGGCTCTCTTGTCGCACAAGGCCCGCCGCCTTCCCTCGCCGCGAACCCGCAATCCCCCACCGGCCGCGCCGTGGGAGAACGATGGCGCACACCCGCCCCTCGCTGAACATCACCAACCGGAAAAAATCGGATCGACCTGCGGCCGCGCCGCGGAAAGGATCGGCCATGGCCGCGCGCGAGGATCTGAACGATCTTTCCCTGCTGGGAAAGGCCGATACCCGACTGCCCGCCTCTCCCGCCGAGGCGAGGCTCGAGGTGTTCCCCAACCAACGCCCCGGCCGGCGCTACTGGGTGACCCTCAATTGTCCGGAGTTCTCCTCGCTCTGCCCGGTGACCGGACAACCGGACAGCGCGCGCATCGTGATCCGCTATGTGCCGGGCGAGACGATCGTGGAAACCAAGCGCCTCGTTCCGCAACCACCCGGCGTTCAACGAGGAAATCGTCAACCGCATCCTCGATGATCTCGTCAAGGCACTGGCACCGCGGGAAATCGTGGTGCGCGGGGAGTTCGCGCCGCGCGGCGGCATCCAACTCACCACCGAGGCCTCGTTCCCGGAACCCGCCGCGGGCGCATGAAGGTCTGCGTCCTGCTCAGCGGCGGCATGGACTCGGTGACCGCACTCCACGACGCACGCGCGGCCCACGAAGTCACAGCCTGCCTGTCCTTCGACTACGGATCGAAACACAACGCCCGCGAACTGCCCTTCGCCCGCCTCCACGCACAACGCCTCGGCATCCGCCACGAGACGGCCGACCTCTCCCTCGTCGGCCGCCTTTTCGTTTCCGATCTTTTGATATCAGGAGGTGATATCCCGGAGGGGCATTACGCGGATGAATCGATGCGCCGCACGGTGGTGCCGTTCCGCAACGGCCTGATGCTCGCGGTCGCGGCCGGCTTCGCGGAAAGCACGGGGGCGGATGCGGTGGTGATCGGCGCCCACGGCGGGGACCACGCGGTGTACCCGGACTGCCGCGAACCGTTCCTCGCAGCGATGGAATCCGCGATGCGGGAGGGAACCTACGCGGGAATCCTCCTGCTGCGCCCCTTCGTCGGCATCGACAAAGCCGCGATCGTCCGCCGCGGGGCGGAACTCGGCGTCGACTACGCGCTGACGTGGTCCTGCTACAAGGGCGGGGAATCGCACTGCGGAGCCTGCGGCACCTGCGTCGAACGCCGCGAAGCCTTCCTGCTGGCCGGCGTGCCGGATCCCACGACCTACGGCGAACACGGCCCACTGCCCCCGGCCCCGCGCCCCACGGACTGAAGAGCCGCCACGATGGATCGTGCCGAGCGCCCGTGCCCTGTGGTGGGAAATTTCCAGTTGGAGAACCATGCCGATATGGTACGGTTACAACATGATACTGAAAGCAATCGTACACGAAGCGGAGGAAGGGGGATTCTGGGCAGAGGTTCCCGCGCTGCCGGGATGCGCGACCCAAGGCGACACACAAGACGAACTGGTCGGAAACCTGAGGGAAGCCATCCAGGCGTGGCTACTGGCCGCCGAAGAAGTGGGGGAACGCAGCGGCAAGGAGCGGATCCTTGAGGTTGCCTTATGAAATCGGTCTCGGGGAAGTTGCTTGCGAAGGCGGCGGAACGAAGGGGGTGGAGACTGGCCCGTGTGCACGGAAGTCACCATGTCTATGTGAAGAATGGTCGCAACGAACGACTCGTTATCCCCATCCACGGCAATCAGACTCTCAAAATCGGCCTGCAGCGCGCTCTCATGAAGATGATTCCTCTCGAGGATTCCGATCTCTGATCTTAACCCTTTGAGAGGTGCCGGCGTGCCGGATCCCACGACCTACGGCGAACACAGCCCACTGCCCCCGGCCCCGCAAAGCGCGGGCTGAACCCCCGTCCCGGGAATCGTCCCGCAACCGGATTTTCCTCTTGGACAGTCCGCCGCTCCTCCCACACTCGCCGCAGCCATGCCGTACCGCATCTGCAAGTCGTTCGAGATCGAAAACGGCCACATGCTCTCCAAACACCCGGACAAGTGCCGCTTCCCCCACGGACACACCCGCAAGGTGGAGTTCGTCCTCGAGGCGCCCGACCTCGGCCCGGATGACATGGTCTGCGACTTCAAAGTGGTCCGCGAGGCGGTGGGGGATTGGCTGGATTCCTTCGACCACGCGCTCTGCATGAATACCGCCGACCCCGCCTACGCGGAATTCAAGGAGCGCTACGGCGAGCGGGTGATCGGATTCACCCACCAGGACCCGACCACGGAGGTGATGGCGAAAACCATTTTCGACCATACAGCCGCAGCACTGGCAGCCTACGCGCGCGACACCACCCGCCGCTATCCAATGCGCGGCGGAGTGCGGTTGGTCTCGGTCCGCGTCTGGGAAACCACCAGCTCCTGGGCCGAATACAGCCCCCCCGCCTGATCCATGGACCACCCGCGCCCTGCCTGACATCCTGCGCGACCTGCGGGAACGCCCCCGCGCCCGCTCCCCGACATCCAGGCCCGCGCCGACGCCCGCGGCATCGCCATCGACCAGGTCGGTGTGTCCGACCTGCGCTACCCGATCCAAGTGACCGACCGCGAGGGGAAACCCTTCCCGACGGTCGCCACCATCTCGATGTCGGTCCACCTTCCCGAGGAGTTCAAGGGCACCCATATGAGCCGCTTCCTCGAGGTGCTGAGCAAACACGACGGCGAGGTGACCACCCGCACCCTGCCTGACATCCTGCGCGACCTGCGGGAACGCCTCCACGCGCGCGAGGCACATATCGAGGTGGCCTTCACCTACTTCGTCTCCAAACGGGCACCCGTCACCGGCGCAAAAGCCAAGGTGGGCTGCGACTGCGTTTTCTCCGGAACCTCGGCAGAGGCGGGCGACGGACTCCTCCTCTCGGTCACCGTGCCGGTCACCACCCTCTGCCCCTGCAGCAAGGAAATCAGCGACTACGGCGCACACAACCAACGCGGCCATGTCACGATCTCGGTGAAACCCCGCCGCACCGCCGAGGGCGTGGAATTCATCCTCATCGAGGAACTGATCGAGATCGCCGAGAAATCAGGTTCGGCTCCGGTCTACGCACTGCTGAAACGGCCCGACGAACGCCATGTGACCATGCAGGCCTTCGACAACCCGGTGTTCGTCGAGGATGTGGTGCGCAACGCCGCCGCCCTGCTGCACGCCGACCCACGGGTGGAGTCGTTCACGGTCCGGGCGGTCAATCAGGAAAGCATCCACGACCACAACGCCTTCGCCGTGATCTCCGGAAAGGGCGCCGACCTGCCCTGAGCATCGGCATGGCTCGCATCCTCAAGCCGCAACTGCTGCTCGACGGCTACCGCCGCGGAATCTTCCCGATGGCCGAGGCAGGCCACCTGATGTGGTTCTCCCCGGAACTCCGCGGCCTGCTGCCGCTCGACGAACGATTCCACATTCCGCACGGCCTGCGCCGCACCCTGAAACGACAACCCTTCGAAGTCCGCTTCGATACCGCGTTCCGCGAAGTGATGCGCGGCTGCGCCAACCGCGACCAGACATGGATCGACCGCACGATCCTCGAAAGCTATTGCGAACTGCACCGCCTCGGGGCGGCACACTCGGTGGAATGCTGGGACGCGGAGGGCCTGCAGGGAGGACTCTACGGTGTGGAACTTCCCGGCGTGTTCTTCGGCGAAAGCATGTTCAGCCGCAAAACCGATGCGTCCAAGGTGGCGCTCGTGGCACTCGTGGAGCGTCTGCGCGAACGCGGTTTCCGCTTGCTCGACACCCAGTGGCTCACCGATCACCTCGCGCGCTTCGGCGGCTTCGAGGTTCCGCGCGCGGAATACGAACAACTGCTTGCCGAGGCCCTCGCAGCCGGCAGCGAAGCGTTCTGACCCCACGCGAATTTGTCCTTCCCCCCGCTGCCGCCCGCGGCTATCCCTCCCTCCCGCCTTCACGGCCGGCTTAGCTCAGTTGGTAGAGCAGCTGATTTGTAATCAGCAGGTCGTCGGTTCGAGTCCGACAGCCGGCTCCGGTCAGCCTCCCCGTGCCGGGCACAACGCCGGAGCGTCTCGGGGATTTCCCCTTCCTTGCAGGAACGCAAGGCGGTAGGTTCGCGGCGATTCCTGCGATCCCATGATCCTGCACCTTTCGGCAAAACTCGCCAAACGCCTCAAATGCGAGATCAGCTGGCAAGGCGCGGCAGTCCTGCAATCGGGCCGCATCGACTCATGGAGCGGCGACTGCCTCCGGATCGGAAGGGTGCAGCACCTGCTGATGATGAACGACCATTGCCTGTACTCAATCCTCCTGCGCGCGAAGGGCATGAATTCCCTCGCCGCGTTCCTGACGGCATTTCTTCCGCGAGTCGCCGAAGTCTGGCAAAACCACGGCGCGGAGTTCGATCCCTCCAATCAGGAGATCCTCGTGCTCAAACGCGTGAACAGATCCCTGATCGACTCGATGAACGACGCCGTTCGGATGATCCAATTCCACACCGCGGGAGTGCCCCCCCTCACCAACAGGGAAGCCCTCGAGGACCGCTTGAACTCCGCGCATTTCAAGGCCCTCGGTTTTGAAACGCCGAAGGAACTGCTCGCAAGACGCCTCGCAAGGAAATGAGATGAATGCACCGGCAGGGGGACGGCCCCCTCGCCTACGAGCCATCATCACGGTAGGTGCGACCGGCCGCGGCCGTCGCGTTTGCTTCGGCAAGCCGGCTTAGGCAAGCCCCGCTCCCTTCCGCAGGGAAAATCGGCCGGGCAAGCCGCACAGTCGTAAAACATCCGTGGTCGCGCCACGCGCCATCCAATTTCCCCTGCGCCCAATGCCGGAATCGAAATCGAAATCGAAATCCCTTCGGTCTCTCTCGTGTTCTCCGCACCTTTGCAGTTCCGCGTTGAGCTTCGAGGAGAAGCACTCGAAAAACTTCATGGAGATCTCAAGCTTCGCAAAACCGCTTTTCCAACCGTTCATGTCATTTCATTTCCCTCCGATTCCCGATGGGTCATCGCTCATATCAAAACCCAATTCGCAATCAGACCTCGTTCCGACCCCGCGCCGAGCCCCTCTCCCCGTTCACCTTCGCGCCCTGAAAACCCATTTCCCCGCCCTTCCGCGCTCCACCTCGCCAGCCCGATATATACATTCAGTATTCTTTTGATGATTTTAATAGACTGATTATCAAAACCCGCTGGGTGATTCTCAACAATTTTCGTGAGAATTTTTCATCGATTTCTTCGATGAAATCAGGCAAGATATTTTTAATAAGCTAAAAAAAAGCTTTTTCAGGCAAATCCCAAAATCACCGTCAAAGAAAAATCTTGGCGGCGGGTTATCCCTCGGAATAAATTGCTTCCGCGATCGGGAAGTTGTCGGCTGTCCGGGGGGCAGCCGCGAAGATTTTCCGAGCGCATTAAAACTACCAGCCAACGTTTCGCGGGAAATCCAAATGAAAAACAATTCGAAGCATTCCGCTCCCAGCCTTGCCTCGCTCAAGCTTTTGGGCCAAGGACCGTTCCTCTCCATTCTACCGGTCGCGGTTGCCGCGTTGGCCGGCTTGGGAGTCAAGGCCCATGGTGCAAGCGGCACTTGGAATCTTAACAACAGCGGATCGTGGGGAACTGCGGGCAACTGGACTGGCGGAGTCCCCGATGCAGCCGGTGAGCTTGCCGACTTTTCGCAACTCGACATCACCGCGAACCGGATTGTGACGCTTGGCGCGAACCGGACGGTCGGGGAGTTGAGACTCGGAGATCTGAGCGGCACAAACAGCTACACAATATCCGGTGCAAATAGTCTAACGCTCAACCAAGTTGGCGGCGCGAAAATCATCTCGTCTCAGTCCGGGGGCACGAATATCATTTCAGGCACCCTTTTGACAGGCTCTAATTTGACGATTGAAATCAATGGTGCGGGCAACCTAAGTTTGCAAGGGGCAGCTGTAAACCTTGCCAACCGGACCGTTACGAATAGCGGCACGGGAACCGGCGTCTTCGCATTCGGGGGCGCTCAAAACACAGCGATCACCGGTCCGGTGACCTTCATCCAGGATAGTCCGACATCCCAACTTCGCTTCACGAACACCAACATGGGGGGCAATAGCTATGCCGGCGTGTTCTCCGTGTTGCGGGGGACGCTTTATTACAACACCAACCGGTCCGATTCTATGGGCACCGGCACAAACACGGTGACACTCGGCAATCCTGCAGGCGGGTCGGACAATGCCACATTCCAGGTCCACAACACCTCATGGGGATACAACCTTACCCACCCCATCGTGCTTGCGGCTAACACCACGGGAGTGCTTAAGATTCAGAGGTCCGGCACGACCGCCTTCACCGGGACTCTCTCCGGCGGCATCACCGGAACCAATTCACTTGTGATTCAAAACAACGGGTCCGGAGGATCATTGGCCTTAACCTCCAATGCGTTAAACAATGTAGGCAAGATCACCAACTCTGGCACCGGCTCAGGAACCGTTGTCATCGGTGGCAACATCGGCACTAATGTCACGGAGTTGATCCAAGACAGCGTTACCTCGCGGTTGATTCTCAACAACGCAAAAACCTTCACCGGTCCGACTACGATTTCTTCGGGTACTCTTACTCTCGGCTCCTTGGGCAGCATTTCGAGCAGTACCTCCATTAACGTTGCTTCGGGCGCGACCTTTGATGTCTCAGCGGTGACTGGCGGCTTCACCGTTGGCTCGGCCCAGACCCTGAAGGGGTCCGGAACGGTCGTGGGTGCGGTGACGCTCAACAACGCCGGTAGCACCCTTTCTCCAGGCGCCAGTCCGGGGATCCTGAGCTTCAATACGAGCCAGTCCTGGAGTTCCTTCAACTACGACTGGGAATTGAACGATTGGGCTGCGTCGGTGGCCGGGACCAACTATGACCAGATCGCGATCACTGGCGGGCTCACCCTCGATGTGGCAGGCGCCTACACCCTCGACCTCCTGTCTCTTACGAGTGGCAACCTCTCTGGCAATGTCGCCAACTTCACCGATACAGCGAACTCCTGGAGCATCCTCACCACGACAGGAGGGATCACGAACTTTGACTCCTCGAAGTGGACCATCAACACCGGTGGCTTCACCAGTTCGCCGACTTGGACCGGAAGCTGGTCGATTGGGCAAACCGGCAACAATCTGGTTCTGACCTACACCCCCGTTCCTGAGCCCGCGGCGGCTCTCCTCGGTGGCCTCGGTACCCTCCTGCTCCTCCGTCGCCGGCGGATTTGAGAACCGAGGATTCCAACGCGATTGTTTCAACAAACCGGGCCCGGGAAACCGAGCCCGGTTTTGTTTCTGGATGGTGCAGTGGCAACAGTAAGGCGATGCGCTCTCGCCGAGATGCGTTACCTCTTTTCTTTTCTGGATCGTGATCCAAATCGAAGTCGAAATCCCTCCCGCACCGCATCCCAGATTCTCCATTCTCCATCCTTCAGCTCTGGACAAACTCCGGATCCTCGATAAGGGAAATTGGTTGATGGCAGGTTCTTGCAAGGTCCTTTGGTTTCTGGTTCTCGTGGCAGCCGGTTGGGGCGGCTTGCCCGGTATTTCTTCGGGCGAGGCGGCCAAGGGTCTTGAGCCGGACTTTTCATCGCTCCTCGAGCCCTCATCCCAGTGGGGGCGGACGACGGGTGAGGTGGAGTCGGCTTGGCGCGACCGTGGCTTTCGTTGGAACTCCGCCCATACCAAGGACTTGGGAGTGATTCGCTGGCAGGGCGAGGATGGTGTGCGCCGGCTCGAATTCGGGTCGGGCTTGGAGGTTGAGGAGGTCTTGTTCCGCTGTCGCAGCGGGCGGTTGGCGGAAATATCCCTCACGATCTGGAGCAAGGGCGATGCCATCGATCCCGGGATAAGCGAGGAGGCATTTGCTGCCTTGGTGGAGTCGTGGAAGCGGGAACTGGCCAAGCGGCTGGGCGTACAGCCGAAGGATCGGGGCAGGGACCGGGCCAGTGCGGCGCGTGCGGAGCGTTTTTTGTTCGACGGAGCCAAGACCCGGGCCCAGTTGGAGTTCAGCGGAGAGCGGGTGCGGGACGAGGATGCCGGGGAGGACCGGCGCCGCATGCGCTATCAGGGTGAATTCATCCGATTGCGAATGGTCCCCGGTGGCGGGGAGGGGCGCGGCGAGGCGATGAGCAGCGGCGGCACCGCCGTATCGCGTGCCGACATCGCGAGGTTTGTCGTGCGGGAGAAAGGTGGGGATGTCTTCATCCGGTCGGTGCCGATGATTGATCAAGGAGAGAAAGGTTATTGTGCGGCTGCGAGTGCGGCGCGGGTGTTGAATTTTTACGGGATCCCGGCCGATCAGCATGAAGTGGCGCAGATTGCCGGGACGAAGCCCGGAGTGGGTGGCGGGACTCTGGTGGCTGCGTTTGAAGATGCCTTGAAGCGGGTGTCCGGGAAGTATGGGACCCGGATGCAGAGCTTGCTCGATACCTCGGTGACAAATCGGGATTTCGAGCGTTTTCTGCGCAAGTACAACCAAGCTGCAAAGAAGGCCGGGCTGCCTGAACTCGGGGAAGGGGAGCGCGCGCAGTTGTCCGAACAGGTCGACCCCGCGGTTCTGCGCGAGGTATTGGGCAAGGGGACCGCGCATGAGCGGTTCTTCAAGCGGGTGCGGGACCACATTGATATCGGGATCCCTCTCTTTTGGACTCTGCAGCTTGGTTTGTACGAGGAGAACGGCGAACCGCCGCGCCAGGAGGGTGGTGCCCACATGCGCTTGATCATTGGCTACAACGAATCGAGCAACGAGATTCTCTTCAGCGACTCCTGGGGTCCGGGACATGAGCGCAAGCGGATCAATGGCAACGATGCCGTGGCCGCCACCATGAACCTGTTCGTCCTCCGACCCGCTCGCTGAGCCCCCACCCGCACATCGGCCAGCATTGGCGAGCATCCATACCGCAGTCACGTATTCTATAAAGGGACAGGCCTTTAATAGGTAATTGTTCTGAGTGCCTGAATTCGAACAAATCCCCTGCTTGCGTTGGCAAATCTCTGATTCGGGTGGTCCGTAGGGGTAGCGAAGACCTTGAGAATTCTGAAGGTTCTCAGGTTTGAAGGCCTCAACGCCCCTCACACTCCCTTCCTCGGGGACCCCCAACCCTTCTCAACCCTTCTCATCAAACACCTTTCCTCAAATCCCGCACGGTCCAGACGAGGCGGGCCATCGGGGAAGCGGCGCCGC
>CAZMUK010000075.1:0-13914 GCA_964569415.1 uncultured Luteolibacter sp.
TGCAGGTTGGTGATGCCTTTGTCGGAGTTGACCATCGCCAGCGCCGGTCCCCGCGCGAGCGCAGCGGCCAGGTCGGCTTCGATCGCGCCGCATTCGGCACCGGAGAGGGTGGCGAGCTTCGCGGTGACGTCTCCGAGCCCGTTGTTGAGGTCGGCGCCGATCCTTTCCAGTACGGCGGCGTGCTTGGTGACGAAATCCCCGAGAAACACCCGCACGGCATGCCCGAAAAGGATCGGATCGGAGACCTTCATCATGGTCGCCTTGAGGTGCAGCGAGAAAAGCAGTCCCTCTTCCTTGGCCGCGCGCACCTGCCCGGCAAGGAAGGAACGCAAGGCCCGCACGCTCATGAAGGTGCCGTCAATGACCTCGCCGACACGCAAGGGCACGGAATCCCGCAGGACACGCACTCCGTCCGCGGTGACAAGCTCGATGCGCACGGTGGTTTCGGCAGCCACGGTGACCGACTTTTCGTGGGAGAAAAAATCACCCTCGCCCGCCATGGTTGCGACGCGGGTGCGGGATGCGGATGACCAAGCACCCATGCTGTGGGGATGCTTGCGCGCGTACTCCTTGACCGCCCGCGGTGCACGACGGTCGGAATTCCCCTCGCGAAGCACGGGATTGACCGCCGATCCCTTGACCCTGTCGTAGCGCGAGCGGATCTCCTTTTCGCGGTCGTCCGCTGGCTGGTCGGGCACATCCGGCAGGGCATGCCCCTGCGCCTGCAGCTCGGCCACGGCGGCTTTGAGCTGCGGCACGGAAGCGGAAATGTTGGGCAGCTTGATGATGTTGGCCTCGGGACGCAGCGTGAGGGCTCCCAGCTCCGCAAGATCATCGGCACGCCCGCTGATCTCGGGAAACTTCGCGAGAATCCTCCCGGCGAGCGAAATGTCCCGCGTTTCGACCCGGATGCCGGCCGCTCCCGCGAACGAACGCACGATCGGCAAAAGGGAGTATGTGGCAAGCGCGGGCGCTTCGTCGGTCTTGGTGTAAAGAAGGGTCGGTGTCTCGGACATGGTGCGTTCCCCGGGTCAAGGGGCGGCCACGGACTACGGCAAAGCACCCACGGGGTCAATCCCGGCCGGGCCATCCGCGCGCGAAAACCAGACAAACCGCCCATCTCACCCCGGGAGGTGATCCTCGCAGTACTCGCAACCATCGGCCCCCACCCGGAAGTCGAGCTCCGGATGCGTCTCTTCGGTCCGGTCACAAAGCACGCAGCTGTGAAACGCAGATGCCGTCGGCCCCGCGGCCTCGCGGAACTCGCGCCGCCGCTGGGCGACCTCGACCCGCCCCGCCCGGTTTCTCAGCGCCGGAACCCCGGCAAAGAGGGCGTAGTTTACGAGGGTGATCAGGAAAAAGGGAATCAGGACCAGCGACGAAACCGCCATGACCAGCAGCAACACTCCCTGGATGATGCCGAGCACCGCCACCCGCACCGGCAGAAAGAAGAACAACAGGACCTCGACCTTGGGATGCAGGGTGGCGAAAGCAAAAAAGGCCGATGCGTACAGGATCAAGCCACCCTCGCGCGGCACATCAGGCAGGAGGAACTTGGCCAGCAGAATGGTGAAAAGACCGAGATAGCAGAACATCGATGTCCTCCATACTCCCCATGCGGCCTCAATGCCGTCACTGACCATGAAGGCGAAATTGACGGCAAAAAACAACAGCAGGATGTTGACGATGGAAGGCGCTCCAAACGGCGATGCAGCAAAAAAACAGGTGACCACGCGCCATACCTCGCCAGCGAGAATCTTGCCGCGGTCAAAGGCAAAAAGGTCGCCGATGTCCGGCCGGAACATCTGCACCACGAACACGAGCACATGCAGCAAGGCGATGTGCCTCAGCAGGCCGGGAAAAGCCAACCAGCCGAATCGTCTCTCAAAATTTCCAAACGCACCGGACACCGCCGCACGATGGCCCATTCCCGCCCCATGGCAAGCCCGCGCGCAGCGGACTGTCATCAACGCTCGAGCCGGTCCAGCCCATATTGACCACGCGGGAGAAGCAGATCTCCGTCCGCGGCGACCCGCACCCCGGCCGAGGGAGACGCCCAGGTGTCGAAGCTCCACTGGTCGAGCGGACGCGAGGCATTCTGCCAAGCAAACAGCCGGGTAGCATCGCTGCCGATCAAAATTCCGCCCGAGTACTGGAGGAACTCGGGAGCCCAAGGAAGCGCAATGTCGCTTTCCTCGGTGAATACCCCGCCGTCGGTGAGCACACGGCGCTCCGCCGTCTTGCCGCTGGCGACGAAGACCTCGCGGCCGGCGAAGGCGACGGGGCCCGCATCAGCGATATCAAAGGAAGCAACCTCGTACGCGTCCAACCCGTCACTGGCCAATGCAGTGAAACGCGAAACACCATCGCCGGCGGCACTGCGCGCAAAGGCGAGAAATCCGCGCGAATCGATCTCGGTCGCGAAAACCAACCTGCCCGGAAGATCCACCGCGGGCCGCACCACGGGATCCCCACTCTCCGGCACCTCCACCACACGCAAGGTGTGAAGCTGCTTGCCGTCCTCAAGCTTGCGCCCGTCGGCCTCGAAACGAAAATCGGAACACCCCACCACCACCAATCCTCCCGCAGCAGCCACAAAGCCGCTCGCCTCGGTGTCCGCCGTGCCGAGCGCAACCCGTTCACCGACCACCGGTGCAGCCGGATCGGCAAAATCAAACACAACCAATCTCGGCGCCTTGCCCCGGGCGGACTCGCCCGGCCCGGGAAGAATCGAGAGCTTGGCGGAAGCTGCCGCGGCCCCGGCCACAACCAGGTCATCGGCAATCGCAATCCGCGGACCGCCATACCACCACCAGGAACGACGATCCCGCAACACCACCGCAGCCCGGTCCGCCTGCGGCCAGAGAATGCGGTTGGCAACAACCTCCACTCCCTGCCCGATGTCCACCTCGCACCCGCCCAACCGGGTCAGGGCAGGCAGCGCACCGGCATCGTATACATCGAACAGCAAGGCCGGCTTTTCGTCCTTGCCTGCGGAACTGCGACGCCATCCCCAAAACCATCCGTCATTGCCCACCTGCTTCAGCACATACAGACGGCCTCCCTTCAACACCGCAGCCTTGACCACTCCCTCGCCAAGATCGGTCTCGGAAAGAATCGCTTCGGTGGAACCATCGCCCGATACCCGCGCCGTGGCCCGGCCTTTCTCGAAGGACAAGGAACCGGACTCGATCTGGATGACATGCGCGCCGGCATCGACCACCAGATCCACCGGCCACGCCAACGCAACCTCGGAAATCACCTCGGGCGCATCCCGGTCGGAAATGTCGGCCGCGAGAAACTCGCGCTGGGAAATCGACAAAACGGTGTCGCCCAACGCAGCGGATCGGCGCGCGTCGAAGTCGTGGCGGATGGCCCCACGCAAACGCAGGTCGGGCACCGCGAGATCGATATCCACCAACTGCACGGAGGCAGAGGAAGACGCTGCCGACCAATCGAAGGACCCCAACGGGATCAACGCGAGCCCGGCCTCCGGCAAAACCCGCAGCGCTTTTTCATCCCACACCGCCTCGCTCTGATTGCCTGGCAGATTGATCCGCTCGACCAGTTTCGGATCCGCAGGATCCGCGACATCAAACAGCGAGGCAGCGACCGTGCCGGACTCCCAGCCGACCGAGAACAGGAAGTCCCCCATCGGCTCGAGATGAGTGGACCATCCCGGTACCTCAAGATGCCCGGCCACCACCGGTTGTTTCGGATCGGACAGGTCCACGACCCAGAGAGGATCCGTCTGCAGGAAGGTGACGATGTAGGCCTTGTCCCCGGCAAAACGCGTGGCGTAGAGGCTTTCGCCATCCGCCAACTCAAGACTCGCCAGGGGAGAATCCTCAACCACCGCGGGACGGATCACATCAGGCGCCCAGACCCGGAAGTTCTCGAGCACAGTCACAGGACGCCAATTGCCAGCACGACCCCACTGGGAGGAAATGGTGGTGAGGACATTGTCCTTCCACTGCATCTTGAATTTGTCGCCAATCCATCCGCGGGCGCGAATCGGAACGGCATTCATTCGCTCCATCCGCTCCTCACGCAGTGAAAACACGGTCACAGCCGAGGAGTACCACTCGTTTTCCGGAGTCACCGACAGGGCGAGCCACCCCGCTCCCCCGGCCAGCAAACCGCCGTACCCGGCAAACTCATGCACCGCACCCTTCACCGGCGCAGCACCGCCGCTCAGGACCCACTCGTGCAGGCGAACCTTGGATCGATACGCCCCCCCGGCATAACTCCAGTCGGAAGTCGTCACCACCAAACGCCCGCCCACCATCCGGCTGTCGATCGGATTCCCGTCCATCTCCGCCGTGTGAACAATGGTGAGGGCATCCCCCTGATGCCTCACAATCTGGATGCGGCACTTGGTCCTCCCGTCATCCGAGGAACCCCACGAACGGGTCAACAGCACGAGATCCTGCGTTGCCGGGACGGACTCGCCGGATACGATGTCGAAAGCGGGCGGAGCGGGAGGCAGCAAATACAAGTCCTCACCCAAGGCCGGCAGCCGCAAGGTGGCGAGCAACCGGGGATCGGCCGGATCGGAAATGCCAATGACCTGCAAGCCACGCAATTGGTTGAAGAAATAAACGGTGTCGCCGGCGGTCTTCCAGATGTCGGCCTCGACCGGTTCGGCCCCTTCGCCGGACTTGGCGCCCCCGTCGGAACTGGCAAATGCCACGACGCCGCCACGAGCAGCAATCGACGGCACCGACCGGCCGCCTTTGACAGGATCAAAAGTCCGGTTTCCCAAATAAAAGGAGGCCGGAAATTTGCTCTTGGACACCACCTCTGAATCGAACACCCCCACCGCACGCCAGCGACTGCTCCCGAATGCCTTGGGGATCCGGAAACGGATGCGCCCGGACTTGCCCGAGTCGCGAACCACGAAGCGCTTCCAAGTGCCGTCGGACTTCCGCCGCTCGATGACGACCTTGGCAAAGCCCTCCGGAACGCTGATCTCCGCGACCTTGCGATCCTCGCTCATCGTCATCTTCAGGCGCTTGAGAGCCGGACCCGCCCACGCGGGCACCGCCATCGAAAGAACCATCAAACCCGTCCAAAGGGCGCGAATCGCATGGGAAATACCCCGGGAACCATTGGATTGCCGCATGATCGGTACAGGTTGTTGGATTGACCGGGGGACCATAGGATCGGAAACCCGCCCGGCTTTGTCAATCCGCCAAAACCCGTGAAAACGGATCAGGGGAAATCCAAAATCCGCGGATTTTCCCGGAAACCCGCCGCCCGCGCCGGTTGACAAGGCCCGTTCGTTCTCCACAGACTTCCGCCCCATGCCGGAAGGAAAGTGCTCTCCCCTCGAACCGCAACACCTGTCCCTCGGCGCACGCATGGTACCCTTCGCGGGCTGGAACATGCCGGTCCAGTACTCCTCGATCATCGAGGAACATCGCGCGGTTCGCGAGGCGGCGGGGATCTTCGACATTTCCCACATGGGCCAAGTCGCGGTCGAAGGCCCGCAGGCAGCCCGTTGGCTCGATGAAATGCTCACGAATCATCTGGGGAAACTGACCGACGGCCAAGGGCAGTACACGCTCATGCTGAATCCGCAGGGAGGAGTGATCGACGACCTGATCGCCTACCGCCGCGGCCCGGATGCGTTCTTCCTAGTGGTGAACGCATCAAAACACGAGGAGGATCTCGCCTGGCTCCGCTCCCACGCTCCCGCAGGCGTGACAATCCGCGACGAAAGCCCCTCGCGCGCCGGCATGGCAGTGCAGGGGCCCGATGCCCTCGCGCTGCTCGCCCGCGCACTGCCGGGATCCGAGACCCCTCCGCGCAACGGAATGTCCTCCCGGCCCGACGGCATCACGATCTGCCGCACAGGCTACACGGGAGAGGATGGCTTCGAGTGCTTCTGTCCCGCGGAATCGGCCGCGGCAATCTGGCAGACCTTTGTCGAGGCGGGGGCGAAACCCTGCGGACTCGGCGCGCGCGACACGCTCCGCCTGGAAATGGGCTTCCCGCTCAACGGCAACGACCTCTCCCCCTCCCGCACGCCCCTCGAGGCAGGCCTCGGGGTGTTCTGCGACCTCACGAAACCGGCATTCATCGGCCGCGAGGTGCTGCTGCGCCAAAAGGAGGAAGGTCTGCCCTCCCGCTTGGTCGCCATCCGCTGCCTCGCAAAGGGAGCCCCGCCCCGCGCCCATTACCCGGTGCTGACCGCCGATGGCTCGCCCCTCGGGGAACTCACCAGCGGCGCGCTGTCTCCCACCCTCGAAACCGGCATCGGCATGGCCTACCTGCCTCCCCCCCACAGCACGCCGGGAACCCGACTCCTGATTGCAATCCGCGACCGCACCACGCCCGCGGAAGTGGTGAAAAAACCTTTCCTGCCGAAACGCTGACCCGCTCCGCAAAACCGAATCGCACCGAAACCTCCAGAATACCATCTCCCGCCATGAACATCCCCGCCAACCTCCGCTATTGCACATCCCACGAATGGATCCTCGTCGAAAACGGGATCGGCACCGTGGGGATTTCCGACCACGCCCAACACGAGCTGACCGATGTGGTGTTCGTGGAACTGCCGGCCCTCGGCAAGTCCGTGGATGCTGGCGACCCGACGGCCGTGGTGGAATCGGTGAAGGCCGCCAGCGACATCTACGCGCCTCTCGGCGGAGAAGTGGTGGAGGTGAACCCGGAGGTGGAACAGGACCCGTCTCTGGTGAATACGGATCCGTACGGCAAGGGCTGGATCTTCAAACTCCGCCTGAAGGAAGGCGCGGACGCATCGGCCCTGATGGACGCACAAGCGTACGCGTCCCATATTTCCTGAGCAGCGGGCCCCCCGCGCAGCACGGCCTCCGGCCACGGGCGACCATGAACCACGCGACGAACGCCGCCTACCCCGCGATCCTCGTGGCGGCCGGTTCCTCCCGACGAATGGGTTTCGACAAACTCACGGCACGCCTCGGCTCGTCGACGGTGATCGCCCGCTCGCTCAACGCCCTGATTGCGTCCCCTTCGGTCTCCTCCGTGGTGGTGGTGGGACCCGCCCGATTGGCAACACTTCTCGACCTCGCCCACCTGCCGAAACCGGTCCGCATCACGGAAGGCGGTGCGAACCGCCAGGATTCGGTCGCCGCAGGCATCGGAGCGTTGGAAACGGACGAGGGTATCGTGGCGATCCACGACGGCGCACGCCCGCTGGTGAGCACGGAGGATGTCAGCCGCGTGATGGCGCAGGCCGCCCGCTGCGGTGCCGCCAGCCTGGCACGCAGGGTGACGGAAACGCTCAAACGGGCGAATGACGAGAGGGTCTGCACGGAGGCGGTCGACCGCACGAACCTTTGGACCATGGAAACCCCGCAGGCTTTTGATATCAAATGGATCCGCGCCGCCCTCGCGAAGGCGAAAGCGGCAGGCCTGATTCTCACCGACGAGGTGTCCGCGGCGCAATTCGCCGGATACGAGGTGACTTTGGTGGAATCGACCCACCCGAACCCGAAGATCACCGTCCCTGCTGACCTCCCGCTGGCGGAGGCGCTGCTCGCTCCGTAACCATGAGCGAGGCCACCCACACATGGACCACCCTCCCGGGCGGCGCGCGCCTCGCAGTGGCCTCGCTGCCCGCTTCCCGGTGCGCCTCGCTCTCCTTCCACATCCCCGCTGGCTCCCGCGACGAGCAAACCCTGCCGGAGGGGATCGCGCACTTCGTGGAACACATGACCTTCAAGGGCACCGCGAAACGAAACGCCCGGGAACTGAACCTGCTGATCGAGGACGCGGGCTGCCTCGTGAACGCATGCACCAGCGAGGATCAAACAGTCTACGACGGCCGCGGCGAGGCAAACGCTCTGCCCTTCCTCGCGGAAACGATGGCGGATATGCTCTGGAATTCGCAGTTCCCGGAAGCGGAAATCCTGCTGGAACGGGAAGTGATCACCGAGGAGATCGTCCAATACCGGGAATCCCCGGCCGACCACATCGGCGACCTGCTCGCCGAAGCACTTTGGTCGGGCCACCCGCTCGGCAGAAGGATCTCCGGAACCGCGGAGTCGGTCGCTTCGGTCGACCGCACGAAGCTGCTGACCTTCCGCGACCAACATCATTTCCGCAACGACCTGGTGATCGCCGTCGCAGGCCCTTTCCCGCTGGATGAGGCGGCCGCAATTCTCGCACCACTGCTGCCCGACCTCCGCAAACCCCCGCCCGCTCCGCCTCCCTTCGACCCGCGGGGACGCCCACCGGGAAAAATCACGGAAAAACGCGATACAGAACAACTCCAACTCGCCATGGCTTGGCACTCGCCGGGACGACTCTCCGAGGAACGCCACGCACTGCGACTGCTCAGCTTGATGCTGGCGGAGTCCTCCAGCTCGCGGCTGTTCCTCGGCCTGCGCGAGGAACGCGGAATTTGCTATCAAATCTCCAGCGATGCGTCGCTGTTCCGCGAAACCGGTGCCCTTGAAATCCACCTGGGCCTCGACCCGCGCCGACGCAGCGAGGCTCTCGGACTGATCCTGGCGGAAACAGCCGACCTCGCCCGCTCGGGTCCGCGCACGGGAGAACTCGATCGCGCAAAGCGCGTGATGCTCTCCCAAGCAACCATGGCCATGGAATCCACCGCAGCCCACGCGGCATGGGCCGGGGAAAACCTGCTGGAGCTCGGCCGCATCCCCTCCCCGCAGGAATGGCGCGACCGCGTTCAACAGGTGACCGATGACGAGGTCCGCGAGATCGCCCGACGCATCTTCGAGGGCGGCGAACCGTCCATGGCGGAAATCATGCCGGACTAAGCCAGAAGCAATCACGCCCGATGCCCGGTCCCTTCGTTCCCTTCGGCTCCCACCACCTGCTGGCCTTCGCGATCGGCACGGCATTCGTCACGGCACTGATCATCGCCGGGCGCCGCGGAGGTGACAAGGCTCGCAGACTCTCGACCGCCACCCTCGCGTTTTGCAACCTGTCCTCCTTTCCCCTCGGCCAAGCGGCCTGGCTCTCGCTCGACCAAACAACCTCTCTCGACAATATCGTGCCCCTCCACCTCTGCGATGTGGCCGCGGTGCTCGCAGGCTTCGCCCTGCTCACCGGACAGCGCTCGCTCTGCACGCTGACCTATTTCTGGGGCCTTGCCGCAACCTTCCAGGCACTGCTCACACCCGCCCTCGGCACGGGCTTCCCGTCCTGGCCTTTCGTCACCTTTTTCGTCCAACACTTCGCAATCGTCGGCACCGCGCTCTACCTGCCGCTCGCCCTCGGGTGGCGCCCGCGCGCACCTCTCTGGAGAGACCCTCTCCACGCCTACGGCTGGGCGGTCACCTACCTGATCGCGGTTCTCGCGATCAACCCGCTGCTCGGAACAAACTTCGGCTTCGCGTCAAGGCCGCCCGACAACCCGAGCCTGATCGATCACCTCGGGCCCTGGCCATGGTACCTGCTCTCGTTGCAAGCCCTCGCCCTCGCAGCCTTCCTGCTGCTGGCCCTGCCGTTCACGGGCAGGCGGCGTCCTTGACGGAGGATTCGCCGCAGTACTATCTTTCCTCCGTGCCGCACAAGTTCCGTTGTTCCGCCCTGCTCGCACTGCTCCTCCCCACGGCCTCCCAGGGCCAGACATGGCAGCGCGAGGATATCGGCTTCGACCAGATCCAGAGCCGCGCGCGCGACCTCGCCAACAAACCTTACGAGGCACCGAAACAGGACGCGCTGCCCGCGTGGATGAACAACCTGACCTACGACCAATACCGGGACATCCGCTTCAATCCGAACCAAGCCCTATGGAAGACGGAGAAACTCCCCTTCCAGGCGATGTTCTTCCACCCGGGATACCTGTTCCGCGAACCGATCACCCTCAACGAGTTCACCGGCACCCACCAACAAAGGATCCGCCTCGCCGAGGCGTTCTTTGATTACGGCCCGCTCGTCCGCAAACACGGCGACCTCCCGCCCGACGGCGGCTTCTCGGGATTTCGCCTCCATACGAAACTGAACAAGACGGACTACTTCGACGAACTAATCGTCCTGCAAGGCGCGAGCTACTGGCGCGCACTCGGTCGCAACCAACGCTACGGCATCTCCAGCCGCGGCATCGCGGTGAACACGGGCCTCGCAGGCGTGACCGAGGAGTTCCCCTCCTTCCGCGAATTCTGGCTGCGCAAACCCTCGGAAGGCGATACCCAGGCACGATTCTACGCACTCCTCGACGGACCCTCCTACGCAGGGGCCTACGCGTTCCGGGTTATGCCGGGCAACGAAACAATCGTGGAAGTCCGCGCCGTCCTCTTCGCTCGCTCGGCCGTCCAACGCCTCGGCATCGCTCCAATGTCGAGCATGTTCTGGTTCGGCGAAAACTCGCGCCGCCGCTTCGATGACTTCCGCCCGGAAGTCCACGACTCCGACGGCCTCGCAATCCGCATGGGTTCCGGCGAACGGATCTGGCGGCCGCTCTCGAACGATACGGGCAAACTCGAGTTCAGCTTCTTCCAGGTGGAAAAATGCGCGGGATTCGGCCTGCTCCAACGCGACCGCAGATTTTCGGCCTACGAAGACGACGAGGCAGCCTACCATCTCCGGCCCTCGCTCTGGATCGAACCAACCTCGGACTGGGGACCAGGCAAAGTGATGCTGATGGAAATACCCACTGCCAACGAATTGGCCGACAATGCCGTGGCCCTCTGGGAACCAGCCCGCACCCCGCAACCCGGAGACCGCATCGAGTTTTCCTACCGCCAACACTGGACGACCGATCCAGACCCCTCCCAAGCCGGCGGGCGCGTCACCGCCACCCGCAGCGGCATCCACGATTGGGAACCGGAACAACGCACCGTGATCGTGGAATTCGAGGGCCCCGCCCTCGAACAACCCTCGGATACCCCCATCACCGCAGATGTCCGCGTCGTCGGCGACTCGCCGGGCAACGCACGCGTCGATACGATCACCGTGCAGGAAATGAAAGGCAAACGCCACCGGGTCTCGTTCCGCATCAAACCAACCTCGGCGGATACGAAACTGTCCGATGTCGGCCCGGTGGAACTCCGCTGCTGCCTGAAACGCGGAGAGGATTTCCTCACCGAAACATGGGCATACCGCATCACTCCTTGACCCCGAGCTCGCCCCAACTCAGCGAGAACGAACTCGCGGAATGGGAAGAGGCCTACGCGGCGGTCGAGGCCTACCTGCAGGCTCTCCGCGTCCGCAACCGCCTACTGGTCGCGGAACTGGTCCGCGCCACCCTCAAACGCGCGGAACAACGCCACCTGCAAGACCCCTCCAAAACCCCGCGCGCTCTGGCGATGGAGGAGGCTCTCTCGGAAGTGGCCGACTGGACCCAGCAGGTCCTCGAAGCGCCCCTCGAACACGGACGCCTCGCCGCCCGCGGAAGACTCGCCCTGCTGCTGGCGGGCATGCCGGACAAGTGGCAGTCCGTCTTCCTCACTCCTCCCCCATGGCCACCGGCCTTCGTGGAGGCCATGCGCAAGTCCTACCTGGCCGCCGGCCCGCGCTTCGCGGCCCTGACGATGGTGCCCCGACCCCTCGAACTCAACGCAATCGGCACGGGCGCTGCCCAATGGTGGGAAACAATGGAACGCAGACCGATCATGCGCATCCTGTTTTCCTCCGCCCTGCTCGCACTCGCCGCACTCGCGGTCTGGTACTTTTTCATCGACTGATGGAAACGATCCCACCCGCCACCGCGCCGGCAGACGCGACACCCTTCCGCAGCCGCAATTCGGCCTTCCTGCGACGCAGCGCCTTCTTCGGAACCGCGCTGCTCGTGAACACCGCCGCCGTGCTCTGGATGGCCGACCTCCTCTGGCGCGCCGGTTTCCAAAAGGCCCACTACCCGCTGCTGGCGGTCTTCGCGATCCTCAACCTGCTGCTGGTCCTCGGCTTTCTCCACGCCGCGACCGGAGCTCTTGAAATGGTCTTCGCCCGCCGCCGCACGGTGCGCATCACGGAACTGGCCGATCCGATCACGGGCCCGCTCCGACAGCGCCACGCGGTGGTGATGCCGGTCTACAACGAGGACAGTTCGCGCACCTGCGCCCGCATCGAGGCGATCTTCCGCTCGATCCGGGCGACGGGTCATCTCGAATCGTTCGACTTCTTCATCCTCAGCGACACCCGCAACCCGGACCTCTGGATCATGGAGGAAACCGCGTGGACCAACCTCTGCCGGAGACTCGACGGTTTCGGCAGAATCTACTATAGACGCCGTAGAATCAATGAAAACCGCAAGGCCGGAAACATCGGCGACTTCGTCCGCATCTGGGGAGGCGGCTACGAATCAATGCTGGTGCTCGATGCGGACAGCCTCATGGACGGAGCCGACATCGTGACGATGGCCCGCACCATGGAGGCCTACCCGCGACTGGGCATCCTGCAGACCCCGCCGTCGCTCATCCACGGATCCTCGCTGTTCACCCGCCTCCAGCAGTTCGCAATGCGCCTCTACGGCCCGCTGTTCGTGCGCGGACTAAACTTCTGGCAACTCGGCGGCGGCAGTTATTGGGGACACAACGCGCTGATCCGCCTCAAGCCGTTCTCGGAATCCTGCGAACTGCCCGCGCTTCCCGGCCGCGAGCCCTTCGGCGGCAGAATCCTCAGCCACGATTTCGTCGAGGCAGCCCTGATGGTCGCCCAAGGTTGGGAGGTCTGGCTGGCATGGGACATCCGCGGCACCTACGAGGAAGCTCCCCCGACCCTCGCCGACCACCTCGTGCGCGACCGCAGGTGGATGCAGGGGAACCTCCAGCACCTCTGGCTCATTTTCGCGCGCAAACTCCCGCTCACCAGCCGCCTGCACCTGTTCATGGGCATCATGGCCTACCTCGGAGGCCCCCTTTGGTTCCTTTTCCTCCTGCTCGCCACCTGGATCGCATTCGACCGCTACAGCAGTCGGCTCAGCGAACTGCCCTTCGAAAACTTCGCCCGGCGCTGGCTGGATGTCGGCCCCGCCACTCAAAGCACCATCCTTGCGGGCTTCGTGCTGATCCTGCTGTTCCTGCCCAAATTGATTGCCGTCTGCCGTGCGATCCTTTCCCCACCGATCCGCCGATCCTTCGGCGGTGCTTCGCGCATCGTGATCGGCGCGCTGCTGGAATCCTTGCTCTCCATGCTGCTGGCACCATGCATCATGGCCACCCATACTGCCATGGTCGCGGGCATCCTTGCCGGGAAATCCGTGGGCTGGGGAACCCAAAACCGGGAAACCGACGGAACCCCGTGGCCCGATGCGCTTCGTTTCCACGCCTTTCCCACCCTGCTCGGCATCGTTTGGACCGCCGTCACCTTTCACATCAACCCGGTCTTTGCCGCGTGGATGTCGCCCATCCTCGCCGGACTCGTACTTTCCGCGCCGGTATCGGTTTGGACCAGCCGCTCCTCCCTCGGCCGTGCCCTTGCCCGACGGGGCATCCTCTCCACCCCCGAGGAACGCAACCCGCCGGAAATCCTCAAACTCGCTTCCTCCGCCCGCGCTTCCTCCGACCCGGTTCTCGACGCCGCCTCGCAAGCACGGCGCGGCATGGTGGCCGCGGTGGTTGATCCCTATGTGAACGGAATGCACATCTCGTTGCTTGATGCCTCCGAGCTCGGCCCGGTTGCCGAGTCGCTCGCCGAGCGCTGCCTCTGTCAGGGCCCATCGGCCCTCAACCAGTCGGAACTCACAGAGCTGCTCTACTCCGCCCCCGCCATGCTTCTCATGCACCGCTCGGTCTGGCTCCGACCCACCGAGACCATCCACCCGGTCTGGACCCTTGCCGTCCAGAGCTACCGCCGCCGACTCGACCAGACTTCCGAGACGGAAAAGGCCTAGGCCAAGAGCCGAAGCCCGGAGACCGGAAGTTAGCCCGGCGCCCAGTGCCGAGCAGCACTCCGCAGGCTTACACAAGGTGACAGACATTTTGTGTTCTTTTCCCTTGCCTGTGGGGCGGATTT
>CAZMUK010000076.1:0-2863 GCA_964569415.1 uncultured Luteolibacter sp.
CATCGTCGCCACCCAGGGCATCGACGCCCCTCCGGGCGAGGTCTACTTCGCGGCGGAAAATCCGAAGGGGGAACTCGGCTTCTACATCCACTCGAAGGGCGGCGGCGTGCCCCACCGCCTCAAGATCCGCAGCCCCTCGTTCTGCAACCTCTCCATCCTCTCCCGCCTGCTCCCCGGACACATGGTTTCCGACATCCCCGCCATCCTCGGCTCGCTCGACTTCGTGATGGGCGAATGCGACCGCTGAAACGCTTTCCGAGGCAACTGCATCCGCCGACCGACACGCCTTCCGCCAACATGAGCCTCCCCTTGCAGGAACCGATATCCCCCGCGGAAAGCCCCGGAACCCGGAACTTCCCGCCTTTCACGGTTTCCCCGGAACTCGAGGCGGAGGCTGCCCGCCGCATCGCGCAATTCCCGCCCGACCGCAAACGCTCGGCCGTCCTGCCGTTGCTCCACTTCATCCAGCACCGCCACGGCTTCCTCTCCGAAGAAGCGGTGGCTTGGGTCGCGGCGAAACTGGAACTGGAACCGGTCCGCGTGCTCGAAGTGGTGACCTTCTACCCGGGCTTCCGCCAGTACGCACCGGGGAAATTCCACATCCGCGTCTGCCGCACGCTCTCCTGCGCGATGGGCGGCTCCCTGGAACTCATGGAGCGCATCTGCGAACTCACCGGCATCGACCGCTCGCACTGCGATCCGCACCACCATCCGATCGCGGTCTCGCCCTGCGGAACCTTCTCGGTGGAGTTCGCCGAATGCCTCGCCTCCTGCGGCACCGCACCGGTGTGCATGGTCAACGACGATTTCCACGAGGGAGTCCCGCCCGGGAAGGCAAAGGAACTGCTCGCCAAATACCGGCCCTGAGTCACCGCACCACCGCCACCACGGGCATGATCACCTACACGAAAGCACCCCATCCCCGCGAACACCGGCTGATCTTCCGCAATGTGGACCGCGCGGGCTGGGATCCTTCGATCGAATGCTACCTGCAGGACGGCGGCTATGCGGACCTGCGCAAGGCCCTCGCGATGAAACCGACGGAAGTCACCGACGAGGTGAAGAAATCCGGCCTGCGCGGCCGCGGCGGCGCGGGTTTCCCGACCGGCATGAAGTGGACCTTCATCCCGCCGAACAATACGAAGCCGGTCTACCTGATCTGCAACGGCGACGAATCGGAGCCGGGAACCTTCAAGGACCGCTACATCGTCCACCAGGACCCGCACCAACTCATCGAGGGAATGGTGATCTCCTGCTACGCCGTCGGGGCGCACACGGCCTACATCTACCTGCGCGAGGAGTTTCCCGAAGCGGCACGCATCGTCGAGAAAGCGATCGCCGAGGCCCGCGCCCACGGCTTCCTCGGGAGCAACATCCTCGGGTCGGGTTTCGACCTCGAGATCTTCGTCCACCGCGGCGCCGGCGCCTACATCTGCGGCGAGGAAACCGGGCTGATCGAATCGCTCGAGGGCAAGCGCCCCTACCCGCGCATCAAGCCGCCGTACTTTCCCGCCGCGCTCGGGCTCTACATGTGCCCGACCATCGTGAACAATGTGGAGTCACTCTGCCATGTGAAACACATCATCCGCATGGGGGGAGACGAATACGCGAAACTCGGCGTCCCGCGCAACACCGGCACCCGCATCCTCTGCGTATCGGGCGATGTCCGCAATCCGGGCTACTTCGAAGTGGAGGTCGGGAAACTGACGATGCGCGAACTGCTCCACGATGTCTGCGGCGGACCCAAGGAAGGCCGCAGCTTCAAGGCGGTGATCCCGGGAGGCTCTTCATCCAAGATCCTGCGTTGCGACGAAAGCTACTCACTCAAAAACCCGGATGGCTCCGCGCGCGACCTTTCGTTCTGGGACATCCCGCTCGACTTCGACACGCTGGCGGCTTGCGGATCCATGGCGGGCTCCGGCGGCGTGATCGTGATCGATGACTCGCGCCGCATGTCCTGGGTGCTCAACAACCTCAACGCATTCTACGCCCACGAGTCCTGCGGCCAGTGCACGCCATGCCGCGAGGGATCCACCTGGATGAAAAAAATCACCGACCGCCTCGTGGCGGGCGACGCGAGTCCGGAGGATCTCCAGACGCTGGAGAGCGTGGCGTATCAAATCGACGGTCGCACGATCTGCGCCTTCGGTGAAGCCTCGTCCTGGCCGGTGGAGGCGATGGTCGCGAAGTTCCGCGAAGAACTGCTGGCGGATACAAAACCCGAAAACCGCGACCAAGCCCACAATCCCGAGGCAGAGGCCCAGCGCCGCTTCCTCTCGGTGAAATAGGGCGCCCCGGGACCACAGGCGATCCCGCCCATCGTGGCAAACAGGCGAGGGGAATCCCCGCGCGCCGCAAAGCTCCCGGACCGGCCCAATGCCGCAATTCCCGCCCCGGAGCGGACTTCGGAATGCCCGGACCGCATGCCCAAGCCCCCCGCAACTGCCGGATTCTCCCACATTTCCCCAAAATTTCCTTGCCTCCCGCCCGGCCCCGTGCTGTCCTTCGCGCCCGCGCCGCTCCGGCGCTACCCACCCTCTTCCCCATCCGGCCATGGCCTACGCAGTGATTCAAACCGGCGGCAAACAATACCGCGTCCAGCAAGGAACCCGCTTCGATGTCGAGAAACTCGATGCTCCGGTGGACGGCGAACTCACCTTCGATGTGCTGATGGTCGGCGAAGGCTCGTCGATCCGCATCGGCGCCCCGACGGTGGCCGGTGCCTCGGTCACCGCCAAGGTGCTCAGCCAGCTGAAGCGCATCGCGCGCGCCATCTACTCCAACCCGCCCGTGCACGGCGCGCGCATCGTGGCCGAGGTGGTGGGCGACGAGGCGATGTTTGGCGAGTGGAAGGCGGAGATGG
>CAZMUK010000076.1:2873-13441 GCA_964569415.1 uncultured Luteolibacter sp.
ACCCAAGGGTGTCGCCTTCAAGTTCAAGCGCCGCAAGGGCTTCCACAAAACGAAGGGCTTCCGCCGCTCGCTCACCAAGCTCGAGATCACCTCGATCAACGCCTGATCCACCACCCGAACCCTCCTCCGATTCCATGGCCCACAAGAAAGGACAAGGCTCCGTCAAAAACGGTCGCGACTCGCGCAGCAAGCGGCTCGGCGTGAAAAAATTCGGCGGACAAGCCGTGATCGCCGGCAACATCCTCGTGCGTCAGCGCGGCACCAAGTTCCAACCCGGCAGGGGGGTGGGCATCGGCCGCGACCACACGCTCTTCGCCTTGGTCGACGGCAAGGTGGCCTTCGACAAGGATTCCCGCCGCGTCAATGTGCTGGCGGAGGCGAACTGAACCGCCCAAGCCTCCGTGCGGAAGCATCCCGCCGGGGACGCTTCCATGGTGCAGGTTGCCCTTCGCATCGCTCGGCCTCTCCGCGCTGGCCCTCTGCCTCGCGCTTTGCCTCCCGGCCTGCCGCAAGCGCGGTGAACGAATTCCGCGCGCCCTGCCGGTGGCGGAAGATGGAAACCCGCGGCTGCGGCTGATGACCTTCAATGTCCGCTACGAGTCGGCCGAGGACCGCGGCCCACGATCATGGGCGGAGCGCCTTCCGCGCATCGTGCGGATGCTGCGCGAGGAATCCCCCGATGTCTTCGGCATCCAGGAGGCCCTGCACGGACAGATGGCCGACCTCCGCGCCTCGTTGCCGGATTACACATTCCATGGAGCGGGTCGCGACGACGGTCAGCGCGGGGGAGAACATACGGCCATCGCTTGGCGCACCGACCGCTTCCGCCCCGACCCCGCCGACCACGGGGTGTTCTGGCTCTCCGACGAACCACAACGCCCCGGATCCGCCACCTGGGGAAACACCCACCCGCGCATCGTCTGCTGGGTTCACCTCGCCGATCTCGCCTCGGGGAAAAGTCTTTATATCTATAATAGTCATTTCGATCACCGCAACCAACTGTCGCGCGTCAAGTCGGCGGAGCTTCTCGCCAGCCGCATCGCGGCGCGCCGGGACCCGGGGCGCCCGGTGGTGCTGCTCGGCGACTTCAATGCCGTCCCCGGCAATCCGGCACTGCGGCGGCTGCGCGAGGGAACCCCGCGGCCAAACAGCCCCGCGGAGGAAGAGGGACTCACCGATACCTTCCTCACGCTTCATCCGGCGCAACGGGACACCACCACACTGCACTTCTGGCGCGCGTCCCGCACGGGATCGCTCAAGGTCGATCACATCCTCGTGAGCCCCGGCACCGCCATCCACGCCGCGGCGATCCGCGACTCGGACCGTCCGCCGGTCTCCGATCATTTCCCGGTGACTGCGGAGGTCTCGTTCCCTCCCTGATCGCCGTACGGCTTGCGCCGTTCGGTGCAAAAATACTCGAGCTCCGGAATCCCGCCCTTGCGGACGCAGTACCCGCAATAAAACTCGTTGTGCACGGCATGGATCGCCAAATGGGGCTTCTGCCGGGGCATCCGGCGGTCCACATGGCCGATTCCTCGCAGCCCGGCTTGGGGTCCAGGCCGAGCGCGCGGGCCGCCACGATGATCTCGCTTTTCCGGAACACCTCCATCGCGAGGCGGTGGTTCTGCTCCCTCCGGTCCCTGTACTCGGTCACGATCGTCGCGTAGCAGGATTCGTCGACAAGCCCTCCGCAGATAAAATGCTCGGTGGGCCCGCTGAATCTGCTCTTCGCGGAAAACATGGCTGCCAGCAAATTCCGGCAGGCTTCAGCCTCCGCGCCCCTGCAGGGAGCGGCCACCCTGCGTTCATAGGGGTGACATGCATGCGTTTCCGGATCCTTGAGCTTGCTGAAGTCCCCAAGCACCTCCTTCTCGACGACCGTCGCTTCCCACAACTCGTCGAGTTCGGGAGTCCTGCGGAAATAGAGCACTTTCGGCAGAGAGAAGGACTCGACCCAATAGAGATGGGAACAGGCGAACACGGATCCCTTCGGCGGACCCTCGGTCAGGGCTGCGATGCTGTCCCAGAGCCACATACTGATGGATTCCTTGCGCTTCTTCATGGGAGCCCGACCTTGCCCCGCCCGGAAAAACGCCGCAATTCCGCGGGTTGTCAGACCTTCCCGCACCCGGATGCCACCGGGAAGCACACCCGCACCGCGATAGTCAGGCCCCGCGCGACCACGATCCGATGAACGCCTCGATCTCGCGGCACAAGCGTTCGCAGTCGCGGTTCCACTTGCGGCCGCCGCGCAACATCAACGCACTCTCGCGCAAACCGGTGAAACGGATCTCCTCGGCACCCGCCTCGCGCAATCCGCTCAACTCCTCGCGCAACGCGCCGAAAAACGCCAACTCGAAGCCGTTGCCCGCGGCAGCCGCCGCGCGCTCGAGCGACACGGTCACCGGCGGCGCAAGCAGCTCGAGCTTCTCGGCAATGTGCGCGCAACCGATCCTCACCAACATCCGCCTCATCCGGTCAAAGAGATCCTCAAGGTGCAGCAGACGCAGCGGGCACTTGCACTCGAGATACTTTTCCACGCCCTTCCTCACCTCCTCGAGAAACGGGAAGCCCGGACACTGGGCGGCCTCCGCCGCACGCTGCAGCGCATGATCCAGCCACGCCGTGTCGTAGTCCAGCAGCTGATGGCTGCCCACCTGAAGCGCGGGTCGGTTTCCGATGAAGCTGATCATGAGGAAAAAATCGGGACAGGCGGGTGCACGGTGAGAATCACTCCTTGAACAAGCGGCGCTGGAACGGATCCCGCGCCACCCGCCGCGAGAGGGCCTGGATCTCCTGAATGAACTCGTTGACATCGTCGAACTGCCGATGCACCGAGACATACCGCACATATGCCACCGGATCGATCTGGTAGAGCTTGTCCATCACCTTGGCGCCGATCAACGACGAGGGAACCTCGCTGAGATGGTCTTTGTGCAACTCGGTGAGGATTTCCTCCACCGCCCGGTCGAGCCGGTCCATCGACACCGGCCGTTTCTCGCAGGCCTTGATGAGACCGCCCATGACCTTTTCCCGGTTGAGCGCCTCGCGGGTGCCGTCCTTCTTGACCACCCGCAACTCGGTGCGCTCGATCTGCTCGTAGGTGGTGTAGCGGTAGTTGCAACTCAGGCACTCGCGCCGCCGACGGATCGTGGTGCCGTCCTTCGAGGACCGGGAATCGAGCACCTTGTCTTTGAGCGAACCGCATTGGACACATCGCATGGGAAAGGGAACAAACCGGCCGGGCGGGAACCAGCCTAGGGGCAGGGATGGCGGCGTCAATCCGAAAACGCCACCATATTTTGTGGCAGGCAGGCCCCGCCCCGGCCGACCGGACCTGCGGCCCGCCCCGATTCCGGCTTTCAAATCGTCCCGCAACCGGCCATGGTCCGGCCGTGCTGCAAATCGTCTTCAACGAAATCAGTGCCGCGGAGATCTCGAGCCTCGGCACGCTGGAGCAACTCGAACTGATGGACCAGTTCCGAGTGAGGAGCGAGGATCTCGACGCGGCCGACGGACGCTTCGGCAGGATCGAGCGCGACGGCAGGCTGCTCTATCGCTTCCGCGCCAAGGACCACCGCTTCTATTTCGAGGTGAAGGACGGCATGGTGGTGGTCCATCGCGTGCTCCACAAGGGAACCCTCTCGGATTTTCTCTTCCGGTCGAAGATGCCGCTGTCCGAGGACGAGGCGCTGGCAGGCTCGAAACATTTCTGGAAACTGATCGACGAGGGAGCCAACGCGAGAAGGCTCTGAGCATCCGGACATTTTCCTGTTTCCCGCCGCCGAATCCCCCCACACTCCCCCCGATGCGCAAATGGATCCCCCATGTGGTCCTGGTGCTGCTGCTTGCGGCCGGCATCCTTTGGTTCGCGGACTCGTCACGGGCCATCGCGAATGCCCGCACGCAATTGGAATCGCTGACCGCAAGCGGCGACACCGGGGAAACCGCGGCCGCCCTCGAGAAGAAGCTCCGCCACCTGGAATCAGGCAGGATCACGGCGGGCATCCTACTCACCTTCGTGGGCAGTGTGCTCGCGGGCCTGATGGTGGTGCTGCACCTCGTGCCGATGCTCGCACAGAAGGCCACACACGCGGTCTTCGACAGCGGGGAAATGGTGGAAAAGGATCCGATGCGCGACGCGCGTTCCTTGGTGGCGCAGGGAAACTACGAGGAGGCGGTGGAAGCCTTCCGCACCGCCGCGGAGAAGGATCCTTCGAACCGGCTTCCCTGGGTGGAGATCTACCGCATCCAGCACGAGCAATTGCAACAGCCCTTCGCGGCGGCGGAGACCCTTCGCACTGCGGTGGAGGCCCATCCGTGGGAGCCGGATGACGCGGCTTTTTTCCTGTTCCGGCTTTCGGAGTTGCACGACGGACCGCTCGCAGACCGCGAGGGGGCGGCGGCATTGCTCCAGCAGGTGGTGGACTTGCTTCCGCAAACGCGCCACGCGGCCAACGCGACGCAGCGCTTGCGCGAGTGGGGCGTGGAGGTGGTGGCTCCGACCGCTCCCGAGGTTTCCGCGCCAAGACCCTTCGGAGATGAAACGTCCGGAACCTGAACCGGCAATGCTCACGGCGTTCACGGGCGGCGACAACGGCCGGGGCAGGGGAGCAACGGCGGCGCGCTTCACCCGGCGCCATCCGCTCTTCACACTCGCCGCAGTCTGCGCCGCTTGCGTGGCGGCGGGAAACTTCCATCCCGCAGCGGGAGCCTCCACGGCGCTCGTCGCCACCCTCGCGCTCGGCCGGATCGCCAGTAGGGGCATCGCTGCCGCCGCACTTCTCTGCGGCGCAACCGCCTTGACGGTGTTCCTGCTGCGCGTCCATGCACAGTCGGGGGCGGAACGAAGCTTGATCGGCCGCACGGCCCTCACCGTGACCGCGAAAACCCTCAAGGACGCGAGAGGCGACGAGTTCTCCTGGTCGGCCCCGGTTCGCCTGCATACGAAAGGACTGCCCTCCGTCCTTGTATGGTGGCAGGGCGAGGGTCCGCCGCCGGTGGCGGGCTCCCGCATGCAGGCGATGGTGGATTTCCTCCCCCTGCCCGCGCCGCGCAATCCCGGCGAATTCGATCGCGCGGCCTGGATGCGACGCAACGGAATCGCCGCCGTGGCACAGACCGCCGATGGAAACCAAGGCACCATCCATACCCCATGGCTCGCCCGCTTCGGCGCGGCACTCCGCCACGGATTTCGCGATCGGGTTACGCTCGGGCTCGATCCGGATTCGGAAGCGGCCATGGTGATCCGTGCGGTGGTGATCGGCGAACAACCGGCCGACGCGGATACTCTGGTGGCTGCCTTCCGCGACAGCGGCACCCTGCATGTGTTCTCCGTCAGCGGACTGCATGTGGCAATGGTCGGCAGCATCGCTTGGCTCATCCTGTCGCAAGTCGGTGTTTCCCGCAGCCGCGCGGTGCTGGTCATCATCCCGATGATGTTCGGATACTCGTGGATCACGGGAAACAGCGCACCGGCACTGCGCTCGGCATGGATGGCGGCTATTTTTCTCATGGCATTTTGCCTCCGGCGCAGGCCGGACCTGCTCAACGCTCTGGGAGCGGTGCTGCTCGCCGCGTGCCTGTGGGACGGTCGCATGCTTTTCCAGACAGGCGTGCAGCTCTCCTACGGCGTCGTGGCGGCCATCGCAGTCGGCACCGCGGCGGCCGCGAAGCTGTTCGCGTGGATGACGACCACCGATCCCTTTTTGCCCGATAGGATGCGTTCACGCCCGCAGGCGCTTCTGTTCCTTGCGCGGCGGAGACTGGCACAGAGCCTCGCGGTGGCCGTGTCCGCTGCAGCGGGATCGACCCCGCTGACCTGGTGGCACTTCGGACTGGCCACACCGGTCTCGGTGGCGGCCGGACTGGTGCTGATCCCGTTGGTGTTTCTCCTGCTCTGCGGCGCCCTCGCTGCGGTGGCCATCAGCCCGGTCCCCGGCGCGGCTGCCTCGCTCAATCGGGCCAACGCCATGGTTGCATCGCTCAGCGTCCGAGCGGCGGAATGGTTTTCCTCCTGGCCCGGCGGTCATATCCACCGCCGCCGCCTTACGGAACCATCACTGATCGCCTACGACCTGGAACAGGGCGCGGGCGCCGCCTGCTTCGCGGGAACCGACGGCGGTGCCGTGCTTCTCGATTGCGGCAGCCCGCACTCGTTCCGCAATGTGGTCCTGCCCTCGCTGCGCCATCTCGGCATCGAGCCCGATTCGGTGATCCTTTCGCATCCTGATGGATCCCATCTGGGCGGCGGATCGCAGGTATGGCGCTCACTGCCGTTGCGGCAGGTCATGCTGCCGGTGAAATTGGCGCGCAGCCCGGCCCACCGCGAGTGGCTGCACGAAGCACCCGCCGCGGGCATCCGCGTGCTGCACGCTTCGACCACGATGTTTCCCCTGCCTTCCGGTGCAAGCGTCGAGGCAGTGCACCTGCCGGATCCCGATGCGGTGAATGTGCGCGCCGATGAACGGGTGGCGGTGTTTCGCGTCCACTGGCAGGGCTGGAAAATCCTGATGACCGGCGATGCAGGCCAGGGAACCGAACGACGGATGCTCGATTCCGGGGCGGACCTGTCGGCGGATGTGATCATTGCGGGGAAACACCGCGAGGATCCGGGTCTCTGCGATGATTTTCTCGACGCGGTGCGACCCGCGGCACTCGTGTGCTCGAACCACGCCTACCCGGCCGCGGAACAGGTGCCCGCCTCGTCGATACGTCACTGGAATTCACGCGGTATCCGCGTGTTCGACCAACGAGAATGCGGCGGCGTGACCCTCACCACGGACCGGGAAGGACGATTGCGGATCCGCGGCTTCCTCCAGCCGGACAAAGCGGTGTTGCTTTCACCCCGCTGAAACCTTGCGCACACGAAGTTCGTGCATGGTCCTGCCCGCGGCCTGCCATTGCCGCTGGAAGTCGGTATCCGGGAACACTCCGTCTTCTCCATCCGATCCATGCGCCGCATACCCGGCATGCGCGGAAACCTCATCGGCAACCACATCGAAATACCCCTCGTGATCCGTCAAAAAACGAAACTCACCGCCCCACTCCAACACCAACCACAAGGCATCGAGAAAGCGCCGGTCCACCAGCCTCCGCCGTTGATGCCTGCCCTTCGGCCACGGATCCGGACAAAGCAGATGGCAGCGCCGCAGCACTTCCGGCGGCAACATCCACTCGACCACATACCGGCTCTCAAGCCGCAGCACCCGGGCATTGACCAACCCGCCGTCCCGGATCTTGCGACTCACTTTTCGCACCCTCCCCAACAGTCGCTCCACTCCGAGAAAATCCCGCTCTGGATGCCGGCGGGCCATCGCCGCAAGAAACAATCCGTCACCACAACCGAGATCCATCTCCAAGGGGCGCCCCGGACGCCGGATCTCCGCAACACCGAGCCTTCGGAAATAATGCCCGGGCACGAACTCCCCCGGCATCGCCGCGCGCGGCAATATGTGGAGGTCCTGCGAAAACGGAGGATCGTGCATCACGCGCACGGCTTTCATCCCACTCCGCCTCCCGCCGCACAAGAGGGAAAGCTGCCAAAGCGCCCGGTCTCCTCCGATTTCCATTGAATCGGAAGCCTCCCCGCATGAAACCAGTGCCGGAACCCACGCCATGTTGCAGATCAATCCCGACCTCGCCGATCTCGTTTCCGATGCAAGCGCCGGTCTCGCCGCATCCTTCGGCGGAGAACCGGACATCCGCGCGGCAGCTCCCGGACGCGTGAACCTGATCGGAGAACACATCGACTACTGCGATGGTTTTGTGCTGCCCTTCGCAATCGACCGTCATGTGGTGATCTGCGGACGCGCCAACGGCGGCGGTGAAGCCCGCATCGCGAGCGCCAACAGCCCGGAGACGGCAACGATCGATCTCTCCGGAAATGTGGAGCGAGGATCCCCGCCTTGGACAAACTATCTCCGCGGCGTGATCCGCGGCTTTCAGGAACGCGGACACAGCGTGCCGGGCTTCGATGCCTTCATCGTTTCCTCCGTGCCCGCGGGCGCCGGTCTCTCATCCTCCGCCGCGTTGGAGTGCGCCACGGCGACTTTTCTCGAAGGCCTGCTCGATACCCGCCTCGATACCCGCGAGAAAGCCCTGCTCTGCCAGAAGGCGGAACACGATTTCGCGGGCGTGCCCTGCGGCATCATGGACCAGTTCGCATCCGCCTTCGGCCGACCCAACCGTCTGGTGCTGATCGACTGCCGCTCGGGGGAACCCGAACTGGTGCCCTTCGAAAATCCCGACTTCACCGTGCTGATCGCCAACACGATGGTTCACCACGAACTCACCGACGGAGGTTACGCCCGCCGTCGCCGCGAAACCGAGGAAGCTCTCGCCATCCTCGGTGCGACCTCATGGCGCGAGGTGTCCCAAGACCAGGTGGCGGCGCATTGGAGCACGATGGGCGATCCGGTGAACCGCCGCGCGAGACATGTGGTCGGGGAAATCGCCCGCACCGCGGAAGCCGCCGCAGCCTTGGCCCGCAACGACTTCGAGGCCCTCGGCCCGTTGATGGCCGCAAGCCACGACTCGCTGCGCGATGACTTCGAGGTTTCCTGCCGCGAACTCGACATCATGGTGGAAATCGCCCGCGGCATCGGCCATGACGGCGGCGTGATCGGCGCCCGCATGACCGGCGGCGGCTTTGGAGGATCCACCGTCACGCTCTGTGAAACGGCGAAGGCGCCCGACATCGCCGCGCAACTCGCGCAGTCCTACGCCGCAGCCACCGGCATCCAAGCGGAGGTCTTCGCCTCCCGCCCCGCGCAAGGAGCACACCTGCTCTGAATCTCCGGGAATCCCGCCGCGCCCCGCTCAGGGACCGGACTCCGAATCGAAGACCATGTCCGGCATCTGCTCCGGGTTCGTCCCGCCAACGCCCTCGAAGGTGCTGCCCTTCGTTCCTCCATTGTCCGCCCCGTCGCTGTCTACGGACCAAAGAACTCGGGCGGAGGAAGAGTAGCGGAAGGGATTTGCCGTCGAAGGGATCGACAGGAACCTTGTCGATATGCCGCGGAACAAGCGCAGCGAGGTCGGCAGGGAAACGCCCGGTCTCCCGGCGATGGGCATGGCAGGCGGCCAGCAAGCGCACCGCCGCCAACCGCGCGTCCTCCCTGGTTGAGCGGCGCGAGGAACAAGGGTGACTTGCCTACCGCATCCGCTCCGTGCGGATCGAAACCGAGCGACCGTGGGCATCGAGTCCCTCGATCCGCGCGAACTCCTCCACCACCGGAAGGGAACGCCGCAGGGACTTTTCGTCGAGTCGCACAATGCTCGTGCGTCGCTGGAACTGATCCGCCCGCAAGCCCGAGAACGATCTTCCCGCACCGCCCGTCGGCAGGGTGTGGCTCGGGCCTGCGAGAAAGTCCCCTACTGCAACCGCCGACAGGTTTCCCACATACACCGCGCCCGCCGTGCGCACCGCGGCAAGCCACTTGCGGGCATCGGCATGGATCAGCGAAAGATGCTCGGGCGCAAAGGAATTGGCAACGGCCATGCCTTCTTCAAAAGACTTCACATGCAGGAGGAACGCACCGCTTTTCAGGACATTGCGGATGATCGATGCGCGGGAAAGGTTCGGCAATTGCCGGGCGATGGCTAGCTCCACACCCTTCAACAGCGATCTTGAATCGCTCACCACTCCCACCATGCTGTCGCCTCCGTGTTCCGCCTGGGCGAGCAAATCCGCCGCGATGAACTCGGGATCGCCGGTCTTGTCCGCGAGAATCAGGATTTCGCTCGGGCCCGGCAGCAGGTCAATCGACACCGCTCCGACCAACTGCCGCTTCGCCTCGACCACGAAGCGGTTTCCCGGTCCGAAAATGCGGTCCACCGCTTGCACCAGCCTTGTCCCCAGTGCCATCGCTGCGATTGCTTGTGCGCCGCCGACCCGTAGAACCTCGCGGCCACCGGCAGCCTGAAGGGCGTAGAGCAGTTCGGGATTTACCGAACCATCCGGCGCGCAGGGTGTTGCAGCCACCACCGAGGGAACACCTGCCGCCTTGGCGAACCCCGCGGTCATCAATGCCGTCGAGACGAGAGGAGCCTTGCCTCCGGGAACATACACACCTACGCGGTCGAAAGGCGTGAACCGCTCGCCGACCCATGCCCCCTCGGCGTTTCGCGCCTGCCAGTCCTTGCGGAGACCTCGTTTAGCAAAGGTGCGGATGTTGGCGAGGCTCCGCGTCACCGCGCGTTTTGTCGATGCGCCTACGCTCGCCACGGCCCTTTCCATTTCGGCCTCCGAGACGAACAAGCTGCGCTTCGTCAGCTTGGCTGAATCAAAGCGACGGGTCAGGGCGATCAGCGCCTCATCACCTTCCGCCGCAACCTGCGCAACGATCCCCGAAACCAGATCCCGGACACCCGGTTCCGGCAGAGCCCTTCGGTACATCCGGCGGATAAAGGCCGGGTAGGCCGCGTCTTTGTGACTGAGAATTTTCATAAATCAACACCCCCCGCCCCCAAACCTGCCCGATCCTCCGACCAAGGCCAAGCAGGATCCTCAATACATAGTGACAGACATTTTGTATTCTCCTGTATTCTCCTACCCTTTTCCCCGT
>CAZMUK010000077.1:0-13428 GCA_964569415.1 uncultured Luteolibacter sp.
CGCGCTCGAGTGGCCGTTGGTTTCCGCGATCTCGATGTTGGTCACACCGAGCGCCTTGAGCCGCGGCTCAAGGCAGTAGCTGGAGCCGTAGCGGTTGGTCGCACTCCAGAACAGGTCGCCCTGTCCCAGATCGTTGCGCCAGGAATTGATCAGGGCGCGCATCGCCGCGTCCCAGTTCACGCCGCGGTAGCCGATGCCCCACTCGCCTTGATCCCACTGGACGCCCCTCACGGTGTAGGGGATCACCGGCACCACATACTCGCGGTAGAGGTTGCCGAAGCCCGACCCGGCATCCGTCCCGGTGAGGGCCGGGTTCTGCCCCGAGGCGCGGTAGGCCGCGATCTGTTGATTGACGAATGGGTCTGCCATGAACGGCGCCTGATTCACCCAGCGGGCCATGGCGGTACCCGAAACCGAGCGGACGATGATGCCCACCGGCACATCGAGCGCCTCGCTGATCCGCGCCGCCGTGACGCCGGACAACGCGGGGATCGAGTACTGATTTTGCGCGGTGACCGGTTCCCAGCCTCCTTCGTGGGTAATCATGTGGTCGCGGGTCTTGGCCGAGACACGGATCTTCGTCACCGTCTTGCCCTCGTAGGCGCGGCGAATCCACGCCTTGGTCTCGGAATCCACATCGTTCGGTCCGTAGTTGTATTTCCACGGGGAGAACTGCGCCGACCACTCCATGTTCGACTGACCGGAACCGAGCCACACCTCGCCCACTAGGACATCATTGAAGACGATCGTCGCGACGCCGTCGGTCACCGTGAGTTGTTGGGGAACGGATTCCGCGGTCAGGGTGTCGAGCGCGAGTTTCCATTTCCCGTCGGCACCCACCACGGCGGTCTTCACCTGGTCCTTGAAGGTCACCGTCACGGTGCGGCCGACCGTGCCCGAGCCCCAGATGTTCACTGCGGGCACATCGCGTTGCAGCACCATGTGGTCGCTGAAGACCCCCGGCAGCGCCAGTTCGCCCGGAGCGATGTAGCGGCGGTTGTAGATCCGCACCGCACTTGCCGGCCAGGGCTCGACCGTCGTTTCGGGAACCGGAGCCGACAGGTAGCCGGTGCCCGGCGCCGCGTACAGAACCGCCGTCTCGAAGGGGAGTTCGTTCACCGTATCGGTGCGGGGTGTGACCAGCACATCCACCCCTGTCGCGCGGGCCGGGATCACGACGGTGGCGGGTATGGCATTATAGTCCACGCCATTCGTCGCCGTGCCCTGTGGAGGAGCGAGATTCACAGTCAGCGGCGCGTGCACGCTGTTGGTGCGGGTCATGCGGAACGATCCGCCGAAGAAATTGTAAAAGGATCCGGGCTCGGCCGCATACGAGTCCCCGCGTGCTACACTGACCGTCGGTGTGTCATAAGACGCATCCTGAATGGTCAGGGTTCTCGAGATTCCGGTGCCGAGCGTGTAGCGGCACCCGCGGTGAGGGTCGGCACTACGGTTTCATCCCCCTCCACCAAGGCGTCTGCGGAGGTAACGAGTACGGTGTCGATGTACGCGTTACCGGCAGGAATCACCGCGGTGCCCGTGAGGACGAGGTTTTTGGTGTTCCGGTAGTCGGGGCCGTTCGTGGCCGTGCCGCCGAGGGCATAGGTCACGCTCAGCGGCAGCGTCCGGGCACCGGTGCGGTTGATCCGGAACGAGAGGTTGCCATTGGGCGTATTGGGTTCTCCGCCCAAGGCGTCCACGCTGGAAATGGTCACCACCGGGAGGACGGGTGCGGTTTGCGCAAAGCCGGATGAGGACAAGGCAACGAGGGGGAGGGACGCGAGAAGAGCGCCCCGGAGGATTCGGGTCGTTTGCATCGGGGGTTTCGCTAGGGGTGGTCCTCCCGTCCGGATGGAACGCGAGGGATAGGTCTCTCTGAATCGCCGCCGGGGCTTGCGTCAGGTGAAATCGAACCGGTTTTCATTTTTCGTCGATCCCGCTCGTTGGCCCGCATCCCGAGCTCCCAAGTGGCCACAAGATCGGGGAGCATCAAGCCTGCAGGTCCCCTCCCCCGGTTTCAGATCCGCCACCCGTGCTCGCGGCTGTCGAGTTGGAAAATCTGGCCGGAGGTATGGGGCAGCTCCTCCTCCAAAAAGCGAATGAACCCGGCCGTGCGCTCCGGGGTGTTGAAACAGCCGAGTGCGTGGTCCTCCCGCACCTGCGCCACGCGTGCCGGACTGACGGAACGGGTCATGGCGGTTTCCAGAAACCCGGGAAGCACGCCGTTGACCCGGACTCCATCGCAGCCGTGTCGGCCGGCAAGATCGGTCACCAAGCCGAGCAACGCCGCCTTTGCAGCAGCGTAGGGAACCTGACCGACCGGCGGGCGCAAGGCGGAATGGCTGGAGAACACCACGATGTGCCCGCCGCCGCGCCGCGCCATCGACGGGATGGCGGCACGCGCGCACTCGCGGACGCCGCGCAAGTTCACCGCCCAAAGCCTGTCCCACTGCTCGTCACCGAGGCGGGCCAAAGGAGCGTCCTCCACCGCGCCCGCCGCGCAGACGAGGAGCCGTGGTTCGCGCTTCACAAAGTACCTCTCCACCGACCCGGGATCCGAAACATCCAGCTCCTGTCGCCCTGGAGCCTCCACGCTCCAGCCGCCGGCACGGAACGCAGCCGCAATCGCCGTGCCAAGCCCGCCGCCACCGCCGGTGATCACAAGATGGCGCGCTTCCTGATCCATGAGATCCGTGGTGGTTGTTTCATCGCGCTTTCCATCATCGCCTCGATCACGGCTGTCCCTCGCGCCGGAGGTAGGCCACCGCCTTGGCCAAGGCCCGCGCACGATGACTCAGGAGGTTCTTCACCTCATCGCCCAGCTCCGCAAACGACAACTCGTGACCCTCGGGCACGAACAAAGGATCATAGCCGAAGCCCCCTTCGCCGCGCGGTGCCTCGAGGATGCGGCCCTCCACCGTCCCGGTGAAATCCGCGAGCGAGCGCCCCGCGCGCGCCAGTACCATCGTGCAGCGGAACCGCGCGCCGCGCTCCACGCACCCCTCCATCTCGGCAAGCAAACGGCGGATGTTGCGCGCGTGGTTGCCTTCCTCGCCACCGTAGCTCGACGACCACACGCCGGGAGCGCCGCCGAGCGCGTCCACCTCGAGACCCGAGTCGTCCGACAGCACCCAGCCCGCCACCACACGGCTGATCGCCTCCGCCTTGAGACGCGCGTTCTCGAGAAAGGTGCTGCCGGTCTCTTCCACCAGCGGGGCGTCGCGAATGTCGTTGGCATCCATCACCTCCAGAAAAGACCCGGTCATCGCACGAATCTCGGCGGTCTTGTGACGGTTGCGCGTGGCCACCACGAGCCGCGGAATCTCTTTCATGACAAAGGGATGAACGATGCCCCGCGGAAATGCCAAAGATTTTTGAAAAACCCGGGGCCCGGGCGGCGTTTCCCTGACAGATGAAACCGGTGACTTGGCTGGCGGTGTTTTCCGCGGGTATCGCGGTGGTGGCTCCTGCCGCGGAGGAATCCGGCTCGCGCTGGATGACGAATGTCGATGAGGCCCTCGCAAAGGCCAAGGCGGAGAAAAAGGATGTTCTGGTGGAGTTCACCGGTTCGGACTGGTGCCCACCCTGCATCGTGATGCGCAAAAAGGTGTTCAAGACGGACGAGTTCATCGAAAAGGCATCGAAGAAATTCGTGCTGGTGGAGATCGATCTGCCCAAGGGCAACAAGGTGCTGGCCAAGCGCAACCAACCGGTGGCCGAGCGCTACAAGATCGAGGGCCTGCCCACAGTGCTCTTGCTGTCCGCCGAAGGCCGGGAATTCGGGCGTTTCCCCGCATCGGAATACCCGAGCACCGGCGAGATGATGGAGCGGCTCGAGTCGCTGCTGTCGACCAAGGACTTCGACTGATCCCCGGAGAATGGGCCGCGGTGGCGGAGCGGAGAACATCCGGGGCGGAGAACCTCGAATCCCTCCCGCTCAGCGGAATCTCACCGCGTGTTTCTTCGAGAGCTTGAGCACATCGCCGGGAACCGGAGACACCCGCGCCGCAGGATCGGCGAGCTTGGTGCCGTTGAGTTGAACCGATCCGGCCGCGATGTACTGCCGGCGCAGCTCGCCGTTGGACTTTTCCATGCCGAAGGCGCGGAGAAACGCATGACCGCTCAGCGCGAGCACGGTGCAGTCGTCAGGAAGATCGGCCACCGCCAACTCCGGCAACTCGGCCGAGGCGAGATCGCGCTTGGAGAAACGCGTCTCCCAATCGTCCCGCGCCGCGACCGCCGCAGCCTCCCCGTGATAGCGCGCGGTCAAGGCACAAGCGAGGGACTTCTTGGCCTCCATCGGATGCAGGGAAACATCGCGCGCCACACCGAGCAGCAGGAGATGATAGCGGTCCATGAGTTCGTCGGACACACTCATGAGCTTGCCGAACATTTCCTGGGGCGGCTCGGAGACACCCACATAGTTTCCGTAGGACTTGGACATCTTGCGGATGCCGTCGAGCCCCTCGAGCAAGGGCAGCACCATCACCACCTGCGGCTCCTGGCCGGCCTCCTTCTGTAAGTCGCGGCCAACAAGGATGTTGAACAACTGGTCAGTGCCGCCGAGTTCCACATCCGCGCGCACCATGACCGAATCCCAGCCTTGCATCACCGGATACTGCAACTCGTGCAGCCGCAGCTCCTGCCCGGCATCTACCCGGTTGCGGAAGTCCTCGCGCTGCAGCATCTGCTGAAGGGTGACGCTCGCGTTGAGGCGCAACACCTCCTCGTAGGTCATCGCGCGGAACCACTCGCCATTGTACACGACCTCGGTTCTTTCCCGGTCGAGAATCCGGAAAGCCTGGTCGGTGTAGGTCCCGGCGTTGTGCAACACCTCGTCGCGGGTGAGCGGCGGCCGGGTGGCGGATCGTCCCGAGGGGTCGCCGACCGTCGCGGTGAAGTCCCCGATGATCAGCACCGCCTGGTGGCCGAGTTCCTGGAACTGCCGCAGCTTCTCAAGCGCCACGGTGTGCCCGAGGTGGATGTCCGGCGCGGTGGGATCGACGCCGAGCTTGACGCGCAGGGGCCTGCCGGTGCGGAGCTTGTCGAGCAACTCCTTTTCGGAAAGGATCTTCGCGGCTCCGGCGGCAAGCTGGGCAAGTTGCTGTTCGGGAGTCATGGTCGGCGATATTCCCCGGACCGGCGCCTCAGCGCGCCGTGCGTAGGTGGAGCTGCAGGATGCGCTTGAGCTCCGCGGCGGCCTCGGGGCTGTCCGGCACGCTGTGGTTGCTCGGCACGATCAACTCGGAGGCGACCGGCCGCACATGCGAGGACCAGTACGGCACCACCCCGTCGCTGCTCTGCGGAGTGTTGCCCTTGCCGCGGTCGCCGATCACGGAGTGGAATACAATGCCGCGCGGCAGGGGCATGTCGGCAAGCGTGCGCGTCGCTGGATTCTCCGGCGAGAGGCTGTTGATCGAGGTGGGCAACCTGCCCGAGGCGTCCGCACCCCGGATGACATCGCCAACGGCAAGCAGGGTGCTGTCAAGCAGGCCGATGGTGAGGGTCTTGGGCAATTGGATGAGCTTGGATGCCCACAAGGAAACCCCCATGTCGGCCATCGGACTTCCACGGTGCGGCACGGCAAGGAATACCACGCGGCTCGGCTCGGCCAAGGGCTCGTAGAGGAAGGCGTCCTCGATCAACCGCCGCCCATCCTGCGGCAGGGTGAGTTGGTTGACGGGCTTGCGGAAACTGCCGTTGTAGAGGGTGCTTCCCGGATCGGTGACGCTCGAGCGGGTGACGATGCCTCCCATCGAGTGTCCCACCACCACCATCTTGCGGAGGTTGCGGACATGCCCTTGGCTGCGCGCGTAGGCGCAGGCCTCGCGCATCTTCTTGCGGAAGTTCATGGAACTGACCACCCACGGGTTGCCGGTAGGGTAGCTGTAGAGCCAGATCTGGTAGCGCTCGCGGAACCATGGCTCGACCGCCAACTCGTTGATCGTGTTCTTGAATGCGTCCGGACTGGAGACGAGCCCGTGAACGAATACCAACGGGATCTTGTCGGGATCGTAAGGCGTTACGAAATACAAACCCGTCTCCTCGGAAAACCGGTCGGGCAAGAGGAGGTTCTGCAGCAGGAGGTCGTCCAGTTGGCACATCTTCCAATAAAACTCGTTGGAGGCGCTCCAGTCGGCAGCCAGTGGATGAGCGGCGCGTCCGACCCGCACGGAGTCCTCCTTCCAGCGCTTGGCGAAGCGCCACTCGGGCGTGGCGCCCGCAAACGACAGAACGGCGGAAACATTGTACGGCAACCCGTTGGGAAGCTGGAAGGGCGGGCGCGGCTGACCGACCGGGGAGGTGCTTTTCCATCCGACCAACGGAAGACCGATCCCTTCGTCCTGGTGGCGGGCCTTGAGCTTTTTGCCGTCTACCTCGGATGCGGGAAACAAGGCGTCGATGCGGTCGGGATCCACCGCGCCGTCGGCGGCGGAGATCCGGGTGCCGAGGTCCTCGGCGCGGCTTTGCCAGGAACCCGGGCCGCAGCGCAGGACGCCGAAGAGCCCCGCAAGGGAGCGGTTGTAACGATCGCGTGCCGCCGGCCAGGCACCGCGCTGCGAGGAATCGGCAAGCACCGCCCAGGACTCGCGCGCCGCGGCAAGATGGACGGCCGCCTTGGACGGCGCGGATCGCGGGGCCCGCAAACAGCGCGGCGGGGACGGAACGCCGCACTGGCAAAGCAACACGAACCCGCATGCGGCCGCGACAAACCGGAAGGATTTCATGAGCACGCAGGATGCCGATCCCGCGCAGCCTGCCAAGCCCGGAAACAGGGATCGGCCCCGAAAAGCCCGGTTGCGGCCCATGTCCCTGCCGGGTAGCGTCACGCCGTGGACGGGCCTTCCTTCACCTTCCTGGGTACCGGTACCTCGGTCGGAATCCCGGTGATCGGTTGCCCGTGCGCGGTGTGCGCGTCAGACAACCCGAAAAACCGCCGCCTCCGCGCCTCGGCACTGGTCCGCACCGACGAAACAACCCTGCTGGTCGATGCCGGGCCGGACTTGCGTACCCAGGCGTTGCGCGAGGGGCTCGCGGCGGTCGATGCCGTGCTCTTCACCCACCAACACCTCGACCATGTGATGGGCTTCGACGAACTCCGCGCCTTCTGCTGGAGACGACACGATGCCCTGCCGCTGCTCGGACCCGGCTCCTGCCTCGCGATGCTCGAATCGATGTTCGGGTGGGCTTTTGAGGAACAAAACGGAAACGCCGCGAAAGGGTATGTGCGCGCCCGGGCGGTGCCGGTGACGAGCCCCTTCCGCCACGACGATCTGCTCGTCACCCCGCTGCCGGTGGAGCACGCCTCGGTGGAAACCCTCGGCTACCTTTTCGAGTCCCCGCACACCCGGCCCCTCGCTTACCTGCCGGATGTGAAACGAATTCCCTCCGACACCCTCCGGAAACTGCGGGGAGTCGAGCTGCTTGTGATCGACGCCCTGCGCCCTGCCCCGCACCCGACCCACCAAAGCACCGAAGAGGCGCTCGCCGTGATTCGCGCCATCGGCCCCGGGGAAACCTGGCTCACCCACCTCAGCCATGAGAACGACCACGAGGCATTGCAGGCCACCCTCCCCTCCGGCGTGCGGGTGGCGTGGGACGGACTGCGCCTCGACCTCGCGGGCTGACCGCCCTTGCATCGGTCCCCGTTCGGGAGCAGGATCCCGCTGATGAGAGCGCTTCTTTCCTCACTGCCGGCCTTGGCTGCGAGCCTTCTTTCCGCCGTGGCCTCGCCCACCCCGGAAATGGTCGCCGTGCTCTGCAACGCCTCGATCCCCGAATCCCGGAAACTCGCGGAAACCTACTGCAACGCCCGCCGCATCCCGGTGGAACAGATCGTGGCGCTCCCGATGCCCGCCAGCCGCGACATCTCGCGCGAGGAATACGAAACGACCATCGCAGGCCCGCTCCGCGAGGAGTTCACCCGCCGCAACTGGTGGCGGCTCACCCGACTCGCCGGCGGCATCACCAGCCCGGAATCCAACAAGATGCGCATCCTCGCCATCATGCGCGGCGTGCCATTGCGCATCAAGCCCACCAAGGCGCCACCCGGCAACGGGAACACCGCACCGTCCTCCCCGATCGGCAAGGACCCCACCCGCGATCAGGACGCGGCATCGGTCGACTCGGAACTCACCGTATTCGGCGAACCAGGCACCCGGACTTTCGGCGCGCTCGTCAACCGCTTCCACAACTCGATCGTCTCCATCACCAAGGTCCAACTGCCCTCGCTCATCCTTACCGCCCGCATCGACGCGGCATCGTACGCGACCTGCGAGCGCATGATCCGCGATGCCGCCGCGGCGGAAAAGACCGGGCTCTGGGGCATGGCATACGTGGACATCGCCAACAAACACCCTGACGGAGACGCATGGCTGGAAAAGGTGGTCATGCAGAACCGCGAGGCGGGCATCCCCACGGTGGTCGACCGCTTCAGCGACACGCTCCCGAAACACTACCCGATGAACGGGGCCTCGCTCTACTTCGGATGGTACGACTGGAATGTGAGCGGCCCGTTCCTGCGCCCCGGATTCCGCTTCCGTCCCGGAGCCGTGGCGATGCACCTCCACTCGTTCAGCGCCGAACAACTCGACAACCCCTCCCGCAACTGGAGCGCCGCCCTGCTCGAACGCGGCGCCGCCGCCACCATCGGCAATGTCTACGAACCCTTCCTCGTCTGCACCCACGATTTCGCCACCCTCCACAGCCGCCTGCTCGCCGGACATACCTGGATCGAGGCCTGCTGGATGGCAATGCCCGTACTCTCCTGGCAAGGCATTGTGCTCGGCGACCCGCTCTATCGTCCCTTCCTGCACCTCGCGGGAACCGGCACGGTCACCGACGACAACCGGGACTTCCGCGCCCTGCGCGCCGCCGTGCTGAAATGGCCCTGGCCGGAGGCCAACGAAACCCGGCTGCTCGAACTCGACAAAGCCGTCCAACGCATCCGCTCGGGCGTCCTCGCCGAGGCGGCCGGCCTCGAACTTGCCGAACAACGCCGCAGCGCCGAGGCGATCCAACGCTTCCGCACCGCCAAGTCCCTCTACCCGGACCTCTCCGACAAACTCCGCCAGGATCTCCATATCATCGCCTTCGACCGCGCCGCCCAACGCAAGGACCTCGCCATCCGCGGCCTCCGCGATGCGGAGACCACCTACCCGGGCCTGCCGGAAACCGAGGCGGCGCGCGCGTGGCTGCGCCTCCTCGACCCGCCGCCCGCCGGCAAGCCCTGAGCGGCCCATGACCTACCCGTTCCTGCTCGAGTCGGTCTGGCACCCGCCACTGCTGTTCGCGGAAGCGGCCGACCCGAATCCGCCTCCGGAAAAACAACTCCAGGCTCTCTGGTTCGCCGGGGCCTTCGGAAGGGACTTCCGCAGCACGACGGGAAAAGCGGTGCGCATCGTGCAGTTCGGCGAATGGAACCGCGGCGCCGGACCCGACTTCGTCCGCGCCGCCGTGGAAATCGGCGGCTGCCCGCACCATGGGGCGATCGAACTCGACCTGCGCTCCTCGTTCTGGGAAAGCCACGGCCACGCCGCCAACCCGGCCTTCCGCGAAGTGGTCCTCCATGTGGCCTTCGCCACCGACCCCGCCCCGGTCTTCCTCCGCAACTCGGACAACCGCGAGGTTCCACAAATTATTATCAATTCATCCCAACTCGCGGAGGCCCTCCACCTGCCGCAACGGCAGGTGGCCATCGCCCACCCCGGCCGCTGCCTCGCCCCGCTCAAACAGCTGCCGCCCTCCTCGCTGGAACGCCTGCTGCATGAGGCGGCCTCCCACCGCGCCGCCCGCAAGGCCGCGAGGCTGCTCCGGGCCGCCGATGCCCACGGCCGCGATGCCGCCCTCTATCAGGCCACCGCCGAAACCCTCGGCTACCACGCCAACCCGCTTGCCATGCGCCTGCTCGCCCAACGCGCCTCCCTGCCGCTCCTGCGCGCGGAAGGTGCCGCCGCCGAGGCCGTCCTCTTCGGTACCGCGGGATTCCTCGCGCCCGACCTCCACGAACAGGCCCCGGAACCCACCCGCGACTACCTCCGCTTCCTCTGGGAATCCTGGTGGAAAAGCCGCGCGCGCTTCGAACCCTCGCCCCACCACGCCCTACCCTGGACCCTCCACGGCCAACGCCCCGCCAACCACCCGCACCGCCGCATCGGCGCTCTCGCCGCCCTCACCGCCTCCTGGAACACCTTCCGCAGTCTGGCCTTCGCCGACCCCTTCCGCACCAAGCCGCTCACCGATTTCCTCCACGCCCTCGAGCACCCGTTCTGGTCCCACCACCACACACTCACTTCCACGCGCTCCGCCACCCGCATCGCCCCCTTCGGCCGCAGCCAAGCCATCGAACTGGTCGCAAACCACCTCTTCCCCCTCGCCCTGCTCGAAGGCCGCGCCGAGTTCCGCAGCTACCTCAAACTCCGCAACTCCCCGCCCAACGACAAGGTCCGCCGCTGCTCGATCCGCCTCTTCGGGTCCGCCCGCGACGCGGCCCCATGGACCCGCCGCGTGGCCCACCAGCAAGCCCTGCTCCAAATCTACAACGACTTCTGCCTCGAAGACACCAGCGACTGCTCCCGCTGCCCCTTCCCCGAACAACTCCTCCAATGGCGATGAACCCTCCCGCATCCATCACCATCAACGGCCAGACCCTGCCCTGCGATTCGCCCACCGCACTGCCGGCCCTGCTCGCCTCCCTCGGCCTCGAACAGCGCCCCGTCGTCATCGAACTCAACGGCCGCGCCATCCCCCGCAGCGAACACCCGTCCCTCACCATCCGCCCCGGCGATTCGCTCGAAATCGTAACCCTCGCGGCAGGGGGATGAAAGGGCAGCCCCGGGACTGCCGGGGGCCCGATCTGCGATGCGGGGAAGTCCGTGATATCTAAATTGCTATCAATGTTCCCATCGGCCCCGGAATTCGGAATCGCCGTTGAAATCGCCGCCGCCCGAATCGTCGCGTTCTTCAAGGCGGTTCGCCGCGGTCGCCGCTCCCTTCCCCGCGAGGATCATGCACCGCTCATGGCCACGCGATGAGGGGCGCGGCGTTCCGGATCCCACGGCCACGGGACTTCGATTCCGCCGATGATCCCGATTCCGGTCTTGAATCTTTTTCCCGGGGACCGCGGGAGGCGCCAAGGAGAACCGAAGCTTTCGCGCCGCATCGCCATGCTGCGGACTTTGGAAAGGTCCGATCAACGGGGGAAATCCCCTCCGGGTATTGATCGGCTTGCCCGCCGCCGCGATTTGCGCATCATCGGCCCATGCGGTTGCTGTCGTGGAATGTGAACGGGTTGCGCGCGGTGCTCGGGAAAGGCTTCGGCGACTTTGTCACGGCGGAAAGGCCCGACATCCTTTGCCTGCAGGAAACCAAGGCGCGGCCGGAGCAGGTAGGGCTGCCCGCGGAACTGGCCGGCTACCGTGCTTTCTGGAATAGCGCGCAGAAGCCCGGATACTCGGGAGTGGCGGTCTTCACGCGTGACGAACCTCTTTCTGCGCATTGCGGTTTCGGAATCGAGGAACACGACGCCGAAGGCCGGGTGCTCACCTTGGAGTATCCCGATTTCCATCTGGTGAATGTCTACACGCCCAACGCCCAGGACGGCCTGCGGCGGTTGCCCTACCGGATGCGGTGGGACGAGGCCTTCCGCGCGCACGTGTCCGCGCTGGCAGCGACCAAGCCGGTGATCTTCTGCGGCGACCTGAATGTGGCGCACCGCGAGATCGATCTCGCGCGGCCCAAGGAAAACCGCATGACCCCGGGCTTCAGCGACGAAGAGCGCGCCGGCTTCGACTCCCTCCTGGAGGCGGGCTTCGTCGACAGCTTCCGCCACCTGCATCCCGACCGTGGCGAGGCCTATTCGTGGTGGTCCTATCGCGCCGGGGCGCGCGAGCGCAATGTCGGCTGGCGCATCGATTACTTCGGGGTCTCCGCCGGTTACGCCGGAAGAATCGGCAGCGCCGGGATCCTCGCGCAAGTGCACGGATCCGACCACTGTCCGGTGGCGCTCACGCTGGCATGAACGGTGCCGCGCGCGGCCCTCAGTGCCGGTACTTCTTCTTGAAGTGCAACGCGAAGGACGAGCGCGAGATGAGGCCTTCGAGATAGGCCACCTCCTCCGCGTTGGTGCTGTGCTCGATGTTCTTGAGCTTCTCCTCGGCGCGGCGGATCGCGTCTTCCGCACTCTTTTCGTCGATCTCGTCCTCGCCCAAGGCCATGTCGGTGAGGACCACGACTTTTTCCTGGGTCACTTCCGCGAAGCCCGATCCCACCGCGAGGGTGACGGACTTTCCTTGGTGCGAGTAGCGGAGTTCGCCGGGTTGCAGCGCGGTGACCAGACCCGCGTGCATCGGCAGCACCCCGATCTCCCCGTCGGCCCCGGGCAGCAGCACGCTGTCGACGGTGTCCGAAAACACCTTCTTCTCGGGAGTCACGATGTCGAGCTGGAGCGGCATGGTCGGGAAAACGCTGGGGAACCGGAATGCGGGAAGGCCGGAAGACTCAGTCGCGGGAAACCGTGTCGATGCCGCCCTTCATGTAGAAGTTTCCTTCCGGCACATCGTCCCACTTGCCGTCGAGAATCTCCGCGAAGCCCTTCACCGTGTCCTCGATCGACACCAAGGCGCCCGAAACATTGGTGAACACCTCCGCCACATGGAAGGGCTGGGTGAGGAAGCGCTGGATCTTGCGGGCGCGGAACACGGTCATCTTGTCCTCGTCGGACAGCTCGTCCATGCCGAGGATGGCGATGATGTCCTGGAGGTCCTTGTAGCGCTGCAGCACCTGCTGCACGCCGCGCGCGACGCGGTAGTGTTCCTCGCCGACGATTTCCGGGGCGAGCGCCTTGGAGGTCGAGGCGAGCGGATCCACCGCGGGGAACAGCGCCTGTTCCGCGAGCGAGCGCTCGAGCACGACCGTCGCGTCGAGGTGGGCGAAGGTGTTGGCGGGAGCCGGGTCGGTAAGGTCGTCCGCCGGCACATACACCGCCTGGATCGAGGTGATCGATCCCTTGTTGGTGGAGGTAATGCGCTCCTGCAACGCAGCCATTTCCTCCGAGAGGGTCGGCTGGTAGCCCACCGCCGAGGGCGTGCGGCCGAGCAGCGCCGACACCTCGGATCCCGCCTGCGAGAAGCGGAAGATGTTGTCGACGAAGAGGAGCACGTCCTGGTTGTCCACATCGCGGAAATGTTCCGCCATCGTGAGGGCCGAGAGGGCCACGCGGAGGCGGGCACCGGGAGGCTCGTTCATTTGGCCGTAGCAGAGCGCGACCTTCGATCCCTCGGCGAGGGCCGGGGTGCCGTTCTCATGGCGTTTCGGGTGGCCGTCGGCATCCTTTTCGGTGGCGATGACGCCCGACTCGATCATTTCCCAGTAGAGGTCGTTGCCCTCGCGGGTGCGTTCGCCCACGCCCGCGAACACCGAGAAGCCGCC
>CAZMUK010000078.1:0-13226 GCA_964569415.1 uncultured Luteolibacter sp.
TGGACTTCACCATCGAGGTGTATCGCTCGCTCAAGGTACTGGACGGCGGCATCGGCGTGTTCTGCGGGTCCGGCGGCGTGGAACCGCAGTCGGAAACCAACTGGCGCTACGCCAACGATTCGGAGGTCTCGCGGATCATCTATGTGAACAAGCTCGACCGCATCGGTGCCGACTTCTACCGCGTGGTCGAGCAGGTGCGCACCATCCTCGGAGCCAAACCGCTGGTGATGACCCTGCCGATCGGCACCGAAAGCGACTTCGTCGGAGTGGTGGACCTCCTCACCCGCAAGGCCCATGTCTGGGATGATTCCGGACTTCCCGAGAATTTCAAGGTCGGCGAAGTCCCGGCGGACATGGCCGACAAGGTCGAGCAATACCGCGCGGAACTCATCGAGACGGCCGTCGAGCAGGACGACGAACTCATGGAGAAATACCTCGAGGGCGAGGAACCGACGATCGACCAGATCAAGTCCTGCATCCGCAAGGGCACGATCAACCTCGACTTCTTCCCGACTTACTGCGGTTCCTCCTTCAAGAACAAGGGCGTGCAACTCGTGCTCGACGGAGTGGTGGACTACCTGCCGAGCCCCACCGAGGTGAAACCCCAGCCCGAGGTCGATCCCGAGGGCAATGAGACCGGCGAGTTCGCGGTGGTGGATCCCGCCCGGCCGCTGCGCGCGCTCGCCTTCAAGATCATGGACGACCGCTTCGGCGCACTCACCTTCACCCGCATCTATTCCGGCACCATCCGCAAGGGCGACACCGTGCTCAACACCTTCACCGGCAAGACCGAACGCATCGGACGCATGGTGGAAATGCACGCCAACGACCGCTCCGAGATCGACTCCGCCCAGGCGGGCGACATCATCGCGATCGTCGGGCTCAAGAATGTCCAGACCGGCCATACCCTCGCCGACGAGGACAATCCGGCGACCCTCGAGCCGATGGTGTTCCCCGATCCGGTGATCTCGCTGGCCGTGGCCGCCAAGGACAAGGCCAACGCCGAGAAACTCTCGGTGGCGATCGGCAAGATGGTGGCCGAGGACCCGTCCTTCCGCGTCGAAACCGACGAGGAGACCGGCGAAACGATCCTCAAGGGAATGGGCGAGCTCCATCTTGATATCAAAGTGGACATCCTCAAGCGCACCTACGGCGTCGAGGTCAATGTCGGTGCGCCGCAGGTGGCCTACCGCGAGACGATCACCAAGGGCGTGGCCGACAGCTACACGCACAAGAAGCAATCCGGCGGCTCCGGCCAGTTCGCGAAGATCGACTACAGGATCGAACCGCTCGAGCCGGGATCCGGCTTCGTTTTCGAGTCGTCGGTGGTCGGCGGCAATGTTCCCAAGGAGTTCATCCCCGCGGTGGAGAAGGGTTTCAAGAACTCGATCTTCAAGGGCCCGCTTGCCGGGTATCCCTGCCTCGACTTCAAGGTGACGCTCACCGACGGTGGTTTCCACGCGGTGGACTCCTCGTCGATCGCCTTCGAGATCGCCGCCAAGGCCGCCTACCGTCAGACGATGCCGAAGGCCGCACCGCAGATCCTCGAGCCGATCATGAAGATCGATGTGTTCGTCCCGGAGACGAATGTCGGCGATGTGATCGGCGACCTCAATCGCCGCCGCGGGATGATCAAGGACCAGATGAGCACCCCCACCGGCGTGCGGGTCAAGGCGGACGCGCCGCTGGCCGAAATGTTCGGCTACATCGGCGACCTGCGCACGATGACCTCGGGCCGCGGCCAGTTCTCGATGGAGTTCAGCCACTACTTTGCGGCACCGCGCAATGTTGCCGACGATGTGATCGCCAAGGCGAAGGCCCGCGAGGAGGCGTTGCGCAAGTAAGGATACCGTCCACGTCCGGTATCGGCGGCATGCGGGGAGTGTTCCTCAAAAGGAAAACTCCGCCGCGCCCATTCAGGCCCCGGCCGCACAGGCCTCGCGGATCTCGCGCACGGCCGCGGCCATGTCCGCCGCGCGGAAGGTCGACGAACCCGCCACCATGACATCGGCTCCCGCCTGCGCGCACGCGGCGGCGGTTCGCGGATGGATGCCGCCGTCCACCTCGATGAGGAAACGCAAGCCGCCCGCGCGCCGTGCCGCATCCGCCTCGCGGATTTTCCCGAGCACCTCCGGAAGGAAGGCCTGACCCCCGAATCCCGGCACGACGGTCATGCACAGCAAGAGATCGATGTGCCCGAGAAAAGGCTCGGCGGCCGCCAAGGGCGTGGCGGGGTTGAGCGCGAGTCCGGCGCGCAAACCCGCCGCACGGATACGCGACAGCGTCCCGGCAATGTCGTGTTCCGCCTCGGCGTGCACCGTGATCTGGTCGGCACCGGCGTCGATGAACCGCTGCAGGTAATGATCCGGCCGCGAGATCATCAGGTGGGTGTCGAGGAACCCGCGGGTGCAGCGGCGTGCCGTTTCGACCATGGCCGGACCAAAGGAGATGTTGTCGACGAAGTGTCCGTCCATCACATCGAGGTGCAGCCAGTCGGCACCTGCGTCCATCGCCCGGCGGATCTCGTCGCCTGTCCTGGCGAAGTCCGCCGCGAGCAGCGAGGGGGCCACCAGCACCTTGCGCGCCGGAGTGAGAGGTTCCATGAGCCCAGTGAAACCCCGCACCCGGCGGGGCGCACGGAAAAAGCGTGGCCCGGCCGGCTGATTCGGCGTGCGTGCGGCAGGGTCCCGGCGTAGGGATCGGCCGTGGAACCGGAAGATCCGCTCATCGACCTGCATAGCGACGCCCATTTCATGGGGCTTGCCTTGCGTGAGGCGCACAAGGCCGCCGCGGCGGGAGAGGTGCCGGTGGGCGCGGTGGTGGTATCCGCAGGTCGGGTGATTTCCCGCGGCTGGAACCAGGTTGAAACGCTTCGCGATGCCACCGCCCACGCGGAGATGCTGGCGCTCACCGCCGCCCAGCAGGCGTTGGGCGACTGGCGGTTGGAGGAATGCACGCTGTATGTGACCAAGGAGCCGTGCCCGATGTGTGCGGGGGCGATCGTCCATTGCCGGCCGGGGCGGGTGGTCTACGGCTGTTCCGATCCCAAGGCGGGCGCGGCGGGAGGCTGGATCAACCTGCTCGAGTCCAGCCCGCCGCTCAACCACCGCTGCGAGGTGGCGTCGGGCGTGATGGCCGACGCATGCCGCTCGCTGTTGCAGGAGTTTTTCCGGGATGCACGGAGCCGCAAGCGCGCCGGGGATGCGGCCGATGGGGACTGATCCGGTTTTTTCTCGTCACGGCCCGCGGCATGGGCGGGAATCGGGCGTGATCCACCCGACTGCGATCGTATCGCCCGAGGCGAAACTCGGTTCCAATGTCCGCATCGGCCCCTTTTGCGTGGTCGGCTCCGGTGTGGAGCTGGGCGACGACTGCGTGCTGCACTCGCATGTCGTGCTCGAGGGCATGTCCCGCTTCGGTCGCGGCAACGAGTTTTTCCCGTTCGCGGCGATCGGCGGGAAAACCCAGGACCTGAAGTACTGCGGCGAGCCGACCTGGCTGGAAGTTGGCGATGAAAATGTGTTCCGCGAAAACACCACGGTCCATCGCGGCACCCATGAGCAGCTGCCGACGCGGATCGGCTCCCACAACCTGTTCCTCTGCTACTCGCACATCGCACACGACTGCCAACTCGGCAGCCACATCATCCTCTCGAACTCCGTCGGTCTCGCCGGCCATATCACGGTCGAGGACCATGCGATTGTTTCCGGCATGGGCGCGGTACACCAGTTTTGCAGGATCGGGGAGCACTCGCTGGTCGGTGGCGTGGCCAAGGTGGTGCAGGATGTGCCGCCCTTCACGATTGTCGACGGCAACCCGGCTTCGGTCCGCGGACTCAACCTCGTGGGCCTGCAGCGCCGCGGATTCGCCGAGGAGGAGATCCGCGCTCTCAAGGCCGCATATCGCAAACTCTTCCTCCACAAGGACGCAAATCTTTCACAGGCGCTCAGCTCGCTCAAGGCGGTTCACGAAGGCGACCACCCGCTGGTGCGGAAACTCATCCGCTTCGTGGAGGAGAGCCAACGCGGGGTCACCCGCTGAAGCTTGCGATTCGCGGATTGCCAAGCGGGCGGAAGGGGGTAGGCTCCGCGTTCTGCCATGAGCACCGCCGACCGGTTCCGGGACCATGTGCTGCCCACCTACGGGAGGTACGCACTGGCACCCGTGCGCGGGGAGGGATGCCGGCTCTGGGATGAGCACGGCAAGGGCTACCTCGACTTCTGCACCGGCATCGCCGTGTGCTCGCTCGGACATTGCCACCCGCGGTTGGTCGCCGCCCTGCGCGAACAGGCGGGACGGCTCCTGCATTGCTCGAATCTCTATCAGATCCCGCAGCAGGCGGAACTGGCCGAGGAGATCAACATTCACCATGTGAAACTCCCGGGGAAGGTGTTCTTCAGCAACTCGGGTGCGGAGGCCAATGACGGGCTCATCAAGGCCGCGCGGCGCTTCGGCAACCACCGGCCCGCGGCCGACGGCTCGCCACGCTACGAGGTGATCTCGTTTTCCCTCTCGTTCCACGGACGCACGCTCGGATCCATGGCGGCCACCGGCCAGGAGAAGATCCGCGCGGGATTCGAGCCGATGCTTCCGGGCTTCCGCCACCTTCCGTTCAACGACATCACCGCATTGCATGATGCGGTGCGTCCGGAGACCGCCGCGGTGCTGGTGGAACCGGTGCAGGGCGAGGGCGGCGTGAACCCGGCCCGTCCGGAGTTCCTGCGCGCGCTTGCGGAACTCTGCCGCAAGCACGACCTGCTCCTCTTCTTCGATGAAGTGCAGGCGGGCTTCGGCCGCTGCGGAGACGCGATGGCGTGGCGGAGGATCGCCCCGGAAATCACACCCGACGGAATTTCCTGGGCCAAGGGCATGGGCGGCGGCGTACCGATCGGATCCTTCTGGCTCTCCGACCGCCCGCTGCCCGACGGCTCCGCCTTGTCCTCGCTGATGGGCCCCGGTTCGCACGGCTCGACCTACGGCGGCAACCCGCTCGTCTGCGCGGCCTCTCTCGCCGTGCTGCGCGAAATCCGCGAAAGCGGACTCGCACGAAACGCCCTCGCGATCGAGTCGCACATCCGCGAAACCATCCTTTCGTGGAAACTCCCCGCGATCCGCGAACTGCGCGGGATGGGCCTGCTCCTCGGCCTCGAGATCGATCCCGGATGTTTTCCCGCAACGGACGGGAAAACCGCGGCGCAAGTCCTCGCAGCCCGCCTGCTCGAACACGGCCTGCTGGTCGTCCCGGCGGGCCCGCGCGTGATCCGCCTGCTCCCGCCGCTCAACATCACCACCTCCGAAACGGACGAGGCACTTGCCATCCTCCGCGAGGTCCTTGCCGCATCCGGCCATCCTCCGCAATGAAACATCTCCTTTCCATCGAGGAACTCGACGCCACGGGCATCTCCTCCCTGCTCGAGGACGCCGCACGGCTCAAGGCGGAACGCGGACGGCACGCCACCCGACCGCTCGCCGGTCAGACATGGGCGCTGATCTTCACGAAGTCGTCCACCCGCACCCGCGTGTCCTTCGAAGTAGGCATTCGCGAACTCGGCGGCTTCCCGATGTTCCTCTCGAAAAACGAAATCCAACTCGGCCGCGGCGAGCCGATCCGGGATACCGCGCGCGTGCTCGGACGGATGGTGCACGGATGCGCGATCCGCACCTTCGCCCAACAGGATGTGGAGGAATTCGCGCGCTACTCGGCCATCCCCACGATCAACGCACTCACCGACGACGAGCACCCCTGCCAGATCCTTGCCGACCTGCTCACGATCCGCGAGCGACTCGGCGGATGGGAGGGAAAACGGATTGCGTTCGTCGGCGACGGTTTCTCGAACATGACCCGCTCCTGGATGTGGGCGGCACGCCATCTCGGCTTCGAACTGTGCGTGGCCTCGCCGGCCGCATTCCAAGCACCCGCGGAGTTTCTCAAACGGCTCAACGCACCGAATGTAACGGTCACCGACGATCCCCGCCGCGCGGTCGAGGGTGCCTCGGTGGTCAATACGGATGTCTGGCTCTCGATGGGACAGGAGGATCAAGCGGAGAAGGAGGAGGCGTTCGACGGCTTTCAGGTCAATTCGGGACTCCTTTCCGCGGCGGCCCCGGACCACATGGTGCTCCACTGCCTTCCGGCATACCGTGGCAAGGAAATCACCGACGAGGTGCTTGAACTCCATGCCGATGCGGTGTTCGACCAGGCGGGAAACCGCCTCCATGCGCAAAAAGCGGTGCTGGCGGCGCTTTCCACGAGCCGTACGCGTTGATTTCGCCCCGATTCCCTGCTTGCGAACCCATCGAACCTGCTGCTACCTCTCGTCCATGAAAGTCCGTTTTCTCACTCTCGCGGTCCTGATCCTTTCCCCCGCGGGACAAGCCCTCGCCGCACTCTCCGTCCTGCCCGACCAGAACCCGGTGCTGGCCTCGGCGAATGCGGACCCGGCCGTGGAGGCGAGAAAGGCCTTCGCCGAAGGCAGGCACGCGAAGGCCGTGGAGATCGCCACCCCGCTCGCCGAACAGGGAAACAACGAGGCAATCTTCCTGCTGGGCCTTGCCAACGAGACGGGCCAGGGAACCGTGGCCTCCCGGGAGAAGGCACTCGAACTCTACCGCAAGGCCGCGGGCAACCAACACAAGGAAGCGGCCTACCGCCTCGCCGGCATGCTGGTGGCCACCAAGAACGCCAAGGACCGCGATGAGGCGGTCAAGGCGCTGGAGGCGGCCGCCAAGGACGATCCTGCCAATGCAGGACGCCTGCTCGGGCAAGGATATGTGAGCGGCGAACTCTCGGAAAAGCCCGATGCGGACAAGGCGCTGTTCTGGTGGCGGCGCGCGTCGGACGCGGGAAACATCGAGGCGATGACCCTGATGGGGCGCTTCTTCGAGGGACAACTCGGTTTCCCGGAGCGCAGGAATCCGGAAGACGCACTGGTCCACTACGCGAAGGCCGCCGGCTTGGGCCACGCTCCTTCGATGGTGATCGTCGGATCCCGCATGCTCTCGGGCGATCCGAAGGTCCGCGATGAGAAGCAGGGAAGGGAATGGCTCCGCAAGGCGGTGGCCGCGAAGGATTACTCGGCCTGCCTCGTGCTCGGGGATTACGATGAGTTCCAGAAAAAGGACCTGAAATCGGCACTGGTCGAATACGAGCGCGGCAAGGACGGAGGCCAACTCGACTGCATGCTGAGGGCGGGAACGTTCTACATCGAAGGCAAGGGCGTGGAAAAGGATGTGGAACGCGGCATGGCGCTGGTGCGCAAGGCGGCGGAATCCGGCCACCCGGAGGCACACCTGCGGCTCGCGGCTTCATTCCTCGGATCGGAGAAGCCAAGCCAAGGCGACACACTGGCGGGCTACGGACACCTGGTCGCCGCCGCAAGCGGAGGAAACCCGACCGCGCAAAACGAGTTGGGACTGCTCTATCTCTCGGGAAGAATGGGCGCCCGCGACAACGCCGCCGCGGTCTCCTGGCTGACGAACGCGGCGCGGGCGGGCAACGCCAAAGCCCAGAACAACCTCGCGCAGATCTTCCAGATGGGCATCCCGGGAACCGCTCCGAACATCGACAACGCGGTGCAACTCTACACGCTCTCGGCCAATCAGGGGCACGGCCCGGCCATCCTCGCCCTCGCACGCTTGCAACTCATGGGCGTGGGCGTGAAGGCGGATCCTCCGAAAGCATGGGCCCTCGCCACCCTCGCCGGCGAAGCCGGGGAAAAGGACGCGGAGGCGCTCGTCAAGGAAATCGAACTGAAGTTCACCGACAAGCAACGCGCCGAGGCACGCAAGCAACTCGAGGAGTTCCGCGCCGGCAAGCCCGCCGCAAAACCGGCAAGCAAGCCGACCTTCGATGGCTCGGGCGCCCCGCGCGGCCGCTGATCCGAGATGGCCGCCCAACCGCCCGGGCCTCGCTTCCCGCTTGCCGCAGCCGCCCGACAGGCGACACTTGCCCCGTGCTGATCCTCGTCACCGCGGGACCAACCCGGGAACCGGTCGATCCGGTGCGCTTCCTGTCGAACCGCTCGTCGGGGCGCATGGGCTACGAGACGGCGGCGGCCTTTGCCGAACGGGGACACCGCGTGCTTCTGGTCTCGGGCCCGACGGCTCTCGAAGTACCGGAGGGTGTCGATTTCCTCCCGGTGGAAACCGCGGAGGAAATGTACGATGCGGTCGAACGAAACATCGGCCGTGCGGAGATCGCGGTTTTCACCGCCGCGGTTGCGGACTACCGGCCCGCACAGCCACTGCCGGAAAAACTCGCGAAGGCCGGGGAAGCACTGAGCCTCTCCCTGCTGCCCACCAAGGACATCCTCGGCTCGGCACGCCGCGCCTTCGGCTTTACCGGCACCTTGATCGGCTTCGCGGCGGAAACCTCCGGCCTCGAGGAAAAGGCCCGACGCAAACTCACCGCCAAAGGTTGCGACCTCGTGGTGGCCAACGATGTCTCGCAACCGGGAATCGGCTTCGACTCGGCCGACAACGAAGTGCTGCTGGTCTACCCGTCCCGCACCGAACACCCTGCGCGCGCCTCGAAACACGAACTGGCCCGGCTCATCACCAAGGCCGCGCTCGACCTCCATGCGGGCCGCTCCGCGCCGGCCTCCGCTCCCGTGAACCAAAATCCATGAACGACCTCGAACTCGCCGTCCACGCCGCACACCGCGCCGGAATCCTCCTGAAAAGCCACTTCGGATCCGATGCCGCGGTGGACGAGGCCTCCCATCATGATATCAAACTCGCCCTCGACAAGGAGTCGCAGCAACTCATCACCAACATCCTGCTCGGCGCACGCCCGGAAGACGCGCTCTACGGCGAGGAAGGAACCGCCGGCAATCCGGAATCGCCGCGCCAGTGGATCGTGGATCCGATCGATGGCACGGTGAATTTCTTCTACGGCATCCCGCACTTCTGCGTCTCCATCGCGCTGCGCGTGAACGATGAGGTGGTGCTGGGGGTGATCCACGATCCGATGGTGGGGGAAACCTGGACTGTCGAAGCGGGCGGACCTCCCATGCTGGACGGCAAACCGGTGCAAGTCAGTTCGCGCACGGACCTCGCCGAATCGGTGCTGTTCATCGGCTGCGGCAAGGACGAGGAGGCGCTGCGCACGGGTCTGGCACGCTTCGAACGCGCGTCCCGCCGCGCACGCAAGATGCGCATGATGGGATCGGCCGCACTCGGCATGGCCTACATCGCCTGCGGCAGACTCGACGCCTACATCGAGTCGCGCATTTCCCTCTGGGATATCGCGGCGGGAAAACTGCTGGTGGAGCGGGCCGGCGGCAAGGTGCTGCTGGAACCGATCGCGGGCCACGCCGATTCGTGGTCGATCGTCGCCAGCAACGGAGCCGTGCCGCTGGACGAAATCCTCTGACACCGCGGCTTTGCTCTGGCGCGGCGGCCAGCCCTGTGCTACGCGTTCTCTTCCAAACTCGATGATCGGCATCGGATACGATACCCACCGTTTCGCCAAAGGCCGTCCGCTGGTCCTCGGTGGCGTGACCATCCCCCACGACTGCGGTCTCGACGGCCACTCGGACGCGGATGTGCTCTGCCACGCGGTGGCGGATGCGGTGCTGGGCGCGCTCGGACTCCCGGATATCGGATACTACTTTCCCCCGGGAAACGAGGCATGCCGCGGAATTTCCTCGCTGCTCATCCTCTCCAAATGCCGGGAACTCGCCGCGGAAGCCGGCCACCGGATCGTCAATGTCGACAGTACCCTGATCGCAGAGGCACCGCGGATCCTGCCCCACCGGGATGCCATGCGCGGAAACATCGCGGCAGCCCTCGGCATCGACCCCTCGCGCGTCGGCATCAAGGCCACGACCAACGAGGGCATGGGCTTCGTCGGCCGCAAGGAAGGCATCGCCGCCATGGCCGTGGCCCAGGTGGAACCGACCTGATGCAGCCACCCTTCCCCGGACACGCGCCGGCAGCGATGCACACGCGAAACGAGCCGCCAAGCCAGGGCCCATGAACCAGGAACTCCGGCGCAAACTCCGCACCGTGCCCCACGAGCCGGGCGTCTACCTGATGCGCGACCGCCTCGGCACGGTGGTCTATGTGGGCAAGGCACGCGATCTGCGCCGCCGCCTCGCCTCGTATTTCTCCGCATCCCGCGTCGCCAAGGCGGGAACCAAAACCCAGGCGCTCGTCGCATCCATCGAGGACTTCGAGTTCCACACGGTGCGCAACGAGGAGGAATCGCTGCTGCTCGAGGGCCGACTGATCAAGGAATACCGCCCGCGCTACAATGTGGCGCTTCGCGACGACAAGCGCTTCCTGCTCGTCCGGGTGCGGCTCAGCGACCCGTGGCCGCGCTTCACCACCTGCCGCCTGCGCAAGGAGGACGGCTCGCTCCACTTCGGCCCCTTCCCGCACTCGTCCGCACTGCGCGAGACGCTGGACTGGGTGAACCGCAGCCTCGGCCTGCGGGTGTGCGTTCCGCGCCTCCCGGGCGAGGCGGAGTACCGCCACTGCCATGCCGATGTGATCCGCAACTGCTGCGCTCCCTGCATGAACCGCGTCACCCGCGAGGAATACCTCGCCCGGGTCGACGAGGCCTGCCGCGTCCTCGAAGGAAAGGGCCGACGCGAACTGTTCGACAAACTGCGCCGGGAAATGGAGGAGGCGGCGGCGCGGCTCGACTTCGAAAAGGCGGCGGCGCTGCGCGACACTCTGCGGAATCTGGAGAAAACCCTCGTCCCCGCCCGCCGCTTCGGCCGCGGCAATGCCGTGCCCGGCGCGGTGAACCCCATCGAGGACCTCGCCGAACTCGCCGCGGAACTTGGCCTCGGAACCCCGCCGAAGGTGATGGAGTGCTTTGATATCTCGAATGTATCCTCCAACCACATTGTCGCTTCCATGGTCCGCTTCACCGACGGCGTCCCCGACAACCGCCAGTACCGGCGCTACCGGATCCGCTCGGTCGACGGACAAAACGATGTGGCCTCGATGGCCGAGGTGGTGCGCCGCCGCTACGCCGGAGTGCTGCGCGAAAACAGGGCGGGCGCTCCGGACGCGGCCGATTCCCAAGAGGATCCGGTGGACGCCCAACGCCGCCTCGCCCGCGAAGGCCGCGCCCGCATCGTGCTGCCGGATCTGGTGATCGTCGATGGAGGCAAGGGCCAGCTTTCCGCCGCGCTGCGCGCGCTGCGCGCGCTCGGCCTCGAGGCCTTGCCGGTCATCGGACTGGCCAAGAAGCGCGAGGAGGTGTTCCTGCCGGGGAGACGCGATCCGCTGGTCATCCCCCACGACCGCGGAGCCCTCAAACTCCTCCAACGCATCCGTGATGAAGCCCATCGCTTCGCCAACGCCTACAACGCCCTGCTGCTGCGCCGACGCATGCGCGAAAGCCTGCTCGACGAATGCCCGGGAATGTCCGCCGCCCGCAAACGCCTGCTGCTGGCGAACTTCGGAAGCGTCAACCGCATCCGCAAGGCCACCGCCGAACAACTCGCCGCCCTCCCCGGCATCTCGCTACGCGGTGCCGGCGAAGTGCTGGCCTTCCTCAATGGACGCGAAGAAGCGGACCCCGCCGGCGACCCGCGCCCCTCTTGAACCCAAGCACCCGCCCGGCAACTCCCAAGATCCTGATATCAAATCCGCCGCAACCCCGCGCGGAATCCCGGGGCGGAAAGAGCGGGCGGGAACGGAACGGAATCGCCCAGGCATGTGAAGCACCCCTGCCCACTGAATATCAAGGCATCCCTCCGGAGCTTGGTTGCCGTGTCGACATGTTGGCGGATCGTACCTTGACCATCGGATTGAAAAGCGTCGGGAAGATGGACCCGGACGATGAGGCTCGGATTCCGAACTGCATCAAGCCATCGGGCATCCGAGCGGGACCCTTGTTCAACTTGAATGTCGCCATCGCGCCTCGAGTGGAAGCGACATCGGGCCAAAACATCGCGCCCGACGGCCAGGTGTTGGCGCGGCCTTCGGCCTTCTGGTTCTACAGGCTTTCCAGTGCCTTGAGAAGATCGGCGGGACGGAGCAATTCCGGGAGGATGACCGGTTCTTTGCCGGGTGCGATGAGCACATTCACCGGGATCGCGGTGCGGCCGAGTTTGCGCAGCGCCGCCTCGATCTCGGGGGTTTCCTTTGTTTTGTCCGCTTGAAGCGCGACCACCCCCTTGCGTTGCATCAAGGCCACCACTTCGGGAGTGTAGGCCCGGCTCTTGTTGAGTTGGCAGGTGGCGCACCACTTCGCGGTGAAGTCGATGTACACCGGTTTTCCCGCGGCGAGCAGGGATCGTTCGGTTTCCGCGGACCACGGCTTCCATTCGATGGCGGTTTTCGCGGGAGGTTTCGCCAGCCAGATTCCGCCGACGGCGAAAGCCGCCGCGAGAGCGATGGCGAGGGTGCGTGTCTTGCGGTTGCGGTGCGGCAGGTTCCACCTGCCGTGGATCCACAACGCCACCGCGAGGCAGTTGAGTCCCAAGACCGGGCCAAGGAGCTTGTCGTAGGTGATGATGCCGCCGTAGACCCAGAGCAGGAAGCCCGCCGTGGCGAAGAGCGGGAAGGACATCGACTGCTTGAAGCTTTCCATCCACGGGCCGGGGCGCGGCAGGCGCGAGACCCATCCCGGGAAGGCCGAGAGCATCAGGTAGGGCAGGGCGAGACCCGCGGCCATGGCGGCGAAGGAGGAAAAAAACCCGACGGCGGGCAAGCCGACCGCCGCGCCGATCGCGAATCCGAGAAAGGGCCCCGAGCAGGGGGTGGCGATCACGGTCGCAAGGGCTCCGGTGAAGAAGGATCCCGTCAGACCCTGTTTTGTTTGCAGCGATCCGCCGATGCCGGTGGCGGAAGTGCCGAACTCAAACACCCCCGCGAGATTCATTGCCATGGCCAGCATCAGGAACATGAGCGCCAGCACCATCCAAGGGTTCTGCAATTGGAAGCCCCATCCCGTGCCTGCTCCACCCACTGCCGAGCGAAGTTGGTACAGCACCCCGCTGAGCACGGCGAAGGAAACAAACACCCCGGCGGCGAAGATGAGGCCGTGGAGCAGCACCTGACGACGGTCCGAGCCGGCCTGATTGACGAAGCCCATGATCTTGAGGCCGATGACCGGAAACACGCAGGGCATCAGGTTGAGCAGCAGACCGCCGAGAAACATCCCGCCGAGGACCGCGGCGAGTCCGGTGCGGGGTTTGGCGGCGGTGCTTGGTGCTCCGGCGTCCGCAGGCGCGCGGATCTCCGTGATCGGGATGGCCACCGGA